>NZ_MNQN01000118.1:0-46207 GCF_001915455.1 Bacteroides sp. 43_46
TCAGAATGAACACCCGGTGGCTATCCGTGTGCCCGCAACAGATGTGATTAGCTGTGGCGAGTCTGTGGAATCCGATTACAGCGTTCTCAATCGTTATAAAGTCGCTCATCGCGGTTCGAAAGTAGCTATCCTTGCGTTAGGTTCGTTCTTCGGATTAGGACAGTCGGTGCTGTCATTGCTGAAAGAAAAGGCAGGTATTGATGCAACGCTTATCAATCCCCGATATATCACCGGCATTGACAATGAGCTAATGGAAGAACTGAAAGCCGACCACCAACTAGTGATTACATTGGAAGACGGTGTGTTGGACGGTGGTTTCGGTGAAAAGATTGCCCGTTATTACGGTGCCAGTGATATGAAAGTCCTTAATTATGGAGCGAAGAAAGAATTCGTAGACCGGTACGACATACAAGAGTTACTTCGTGCCAATCATCTGACAGATGAACTGATTGTAGAAGATATCAGAAAGATTATCGGCTAAAGAAGTCCTAACCAGTTCATTATATATTCATGTAGGTTGATGCACTTCCGTAACGGGGGATATGCATCAACCTACTTCTATTTACTATCTATTCTGACTGTCTATCTCTTTAAGCAATTCGTCAACAGCCGTTTTCAGTTGCATATCTTCCCCTTTCACTACCGTTTCAGGGCTATTGGCAACCTTAATATCAGGCTCTAACTGGCTATTTTCCAGATAACTTCCATCCGGCAGACGATAACCGATAATAGGAATACCGAATACCAGTGAAGGGTCTTGCAATGTTTCCCAAGATACGCTTGTCATTGTTCCCGGCACAGGCATACCGACCAGTTTGCCTATCTTCTGGTGTTTGTACACCCAAGGCGTACCGTGCGCATTGGAATAGTTAGCTTCACACTGCAACATGATAGAAGGTTTATTCCAGCGACGGCTCGGCATATCACAGGCTTCGCGTCCGCGTACTACCTGCGTAAAGTATTTCTGACCGCTGAAAAGTATCTCGATATCTTCGTGCAGACGACCGCCGCCATTGAAACGGGTATCAATCACAATTCCGTCACAGTTGTTATATTTACCCAAAATATCCGAGTAAACAGTACGGAAACTTCCGTCGCCCATGGACTGGATATGTACATACCCCAACCGGCCGTTCGACCATTTCTCAACATCGGCAGCACGTTGTTTTACCCAACGTTTGTATAACAAACCGTTGAGTCTTCCGCTAGTGATAGGCATTACCACTTCTTCCCAACGCTCCTTATTCTGCGGATTATACAACGAAACCAGGGTTTTCTTTCCGGCTTTATTATTCAGTAAAGCAGTAATATCCTTATCCGGAGCCAGTTCCTCACCGTTAATCTTTTCAATAATGCAGCCTGCTTTTACTTTTGTACGGGAATGGTCGAACGGGCCTTTCTCGATTACCTCAGCGATTTTCATTCCTTTTTCCTGGTAATTCCAATCGAACAACAAGCCCAGATTAGAGGTCACATCTCCCCCGCCTCTTGGAGAATAACGTCCTCCCGTATGCGAGACATTCAGTTCGCCCAACCATTCGCTCAGTAATTCCGCGAAGTCGTAGTTGTTATCAATATGAGGCAGGAACTTGCGGTAAGCAGCCGTCATGGCATCCCAATCGACCCCATGCATAGTAAGATTGTAGAAGCGTTTTTGATGTTGCTTGTACACATGGTCGAACATTGCTTCACGCTCGGCAGCCAAGTCCATTTTCATTTCAGCCTGATAACTGATTGATTTCAATGCATCCGACTTCGCATCCATTTTCTGCATCATCCGGCTTCCCAACAAGAAAATGTCCCCTTTCTTATCCAACATCAATGATGCCCAACCGGTATTGAGTTTGTGCAAACGTTTTGTGTCTTTTTCACGAAGATTCATTTTCCAAAGGTCATAGCCGCCTTCGAAAGCTGAGAAGTAATAAAGATTCTCTCCGTCTTTTGAGAGTATGGCACTGCCTAAATCGGAAGAGTTGGGAGTCAGACGGACGATACGGTCTTCAATGCCGTTAAGCTCTACTACTATATCTTTCTTGTCTGCTTTATCTTCGGATGACTTGTCCTCGTCAGCTTCATCCTTTTTGGACTTATTTACATCTTTCTTCTTGTCACCGTCTTTCGCTTTCTTCTGTTCCTTTTCTAATTCTTTAAGCAGTTCGAAGTTTTCCTTGCTTAAGCGATAGCGGTCATAAGCATCCTGATTCAAGAATACCAGCATCACATCCTGTTGTGAACCCCAAGAAGCATGCGCACGCATACCGTAACGTTCAGTTTGGAAAAGAATAGCGTTTCCGTCCAGTACCCAACGCGGAGAACCGCTAATATATCCGCTGTTAGTCAAGTTGGTAATAGTACCGCCTTGTGCGCTGACAATACCTATATCCGAATAAGGATCATGGCGATTGCCAATAAATTCAAGAGTAAACCATTTGCCGTCCGGCGACCATTCATAGTCGAATCCGCCTCCGGTATTATACCATGTAGAACCGTCCGTCACTTGACGAACTTTCTTCGTCTTTAAGTCAAGTACCATTAAGCGGTTACGGTCTTCGATAAAAGCCAGCTCCTTACCGTCCGGAGAATATTGCGGATAAGCACGTTCCACTGTTTTTGAAGGAAGCAAGACTTCTTCCTCGATAAGAGTTGCATTAGGGAAATTGGCTTCTTCCTTACGGGCTATTTTGGCGGTGTAAAGTTGCCAGTTACCCGTCCTTTCACTGGCATAGACCAGCGTCCGGTTATCCGGGGCAAAGGACACAGCGGCTTCTTTTCCCGGAGTATTCGTGATTTGCTTTGTTGTAGTGTAATCCGTCGAAGTGACAAAGACATCACCACGCACAATGAAAGCAACCTGTTTGCCGTCCGGAGATACGGAAGCGGAAGTAGCGCCCTGAGAAAATTTGAGGGAAGCAATCTCCTTTTCGTCATCCCGGACAAGTTCGACGTTTACTTTCTTCGGACGGGCATTGGCTTCCTGTGTATAAAGCTCTCCGTCATAGGTATAACACAATGTACCTTTATCACTGATTGACAAGAAACGTACCGGATGCGTACGGAATGTAGTTATCGTTTTTACCTCTTGAGGCACATTCGACGTTTGCGAAGTATTCAGTGAAAAGTTATAAACATTGAATGAGCCGCCGTTGCGCTCGCTAAGAAAATAGACAGAATTGCCGTCGGGCGCATACACCGGATTGCGGTCTTCCCCTTCCCGGTTCGTTAGATTGGTATGTTTTCCCGATTGTGTGTTATACAGCCAAATATCTCTGGTTATAGAAGAAGTATGGTGTTTTCTCCATTCATCTTCGAAGCCTTTACGGTCTTGATAAAGAAAGTTTTTCCCCGATTTATCAAAGCAAACCCATTCGGCAGGAGTAGCGAGTACTTGCTCGGTACGTCCCCCGTCAGCAGGTACTTTATACAATTCCGTCATTGCTCCGGTAGGAAACAAAGCGCTACCTGCGGGGTCTTGAATAGATGCGGAGAAAAGTACAAACTTTCCGTCCGGAGTAAAAGCCGAAGGAATCTCCGAAGCGGAATGATAAGTCAGCCTTTGGGCGGTTCCGCCGTCAGCAGGCATGATAAAGAGGTCGAAATTCCCATTCCGGTCGCTGGCAAATGCAATTTGTTTTCCGTCGGGCGACCAAACGGGGTTGGCTTCATAAGATGCTTGTGTTGTCAACTGAACGGCTGTCCCACCCTGTGCGGGGACTTTGTAAATATCGCCTTTATAACAAAAGACAATCTCCGTTCCATTCGGTGAAATACGTGCGTCACGCATCCACAAAGGAGTAATGGCATAGCCGGACAATGCGGTCAATGCCAGTGCTAAAGAAGTTATTAGTTTCTTCATATCAAATTATTATATATATTTTATTTCAACAAATCAGTTTGAATTAGTTTTCCCGTGTAATTATAGAATACCCTGTCACCAAAGTCTTTGTAGAAGAAAGCATATTTATCTACTCCTGTACAATGGCAGACACCAATCTGACGCGGCAGATATTCTTTCAGATAATCTGCAATGATCTGATATTTCCGTTCTTCTGCGTTATGAATATGAAAACCGCCTAACAGTAAGTTACAAGGAGATTCGGGAAATGCCGCACGGACTGTTCGCAGGATATTTGTAATTCCTCGATGAGAACAGGCGCTCAATACAGAAAAACCGTCCGGCTCTACCAACACTACCGCCAATTCATCCTGAAAAGTATCCGGTATATGGCAACCATCTTCTTTCTGAACCCGAAAGCGTTCGAAATGGGTATCCTCACGGTCGATAATATCAATAGAGGGAAAGAGAAATACGCCGGGAAGCAGTTCGGTCTGTTCTTCGATAAAACGGAAACGGGAAAGGTCGAAAGTCTGCGTATGCTTCATTCCATTTTCGCGTTCATCCTTAAATTTTGGAGAGAAGGCTTCGCGTTTGCAGACAACTGTTGCTTGTTTGTTCAGCTCCAAGAAATGACGCAGACCTCCCGTGTGGTCACTGTGCCCGTGGGATAATATCAGATAATCGACTTTCTGCAAGTCAATATGCAGCAGGCGGGCGTTACGGATAAACAAATCGGACGCTCCCGTATCAAAGAGTAATCTATGTCCCGATGTCTCAATATAGAGAGAAAGACCGTGCTCTGCCTGCAATTTACGTCCATAGACACAATTCTCTACAAGAGTCGTTATTGTATAGCCCATGATGCTTAGTTATTAAACGAATCATACAAAATAAAAAGTTCTGCCACAAAATTATAATAATTCTGTGGCAGAACAAGCAATCCAGTCAATTAAAATTCTTGACTTTTCAATCTATTCGATTGAAATATCATTTTTATGCTTCAAAAGGTCACATAAGATAGCGTCACTATCCGGTCGTCATAGCGTCACTATCTTGTTGTTATAGCGTCACTATCCTGCAAGCATAGCGTCACTATAATAAGCCAGTGACAGTTATACCATTTTTCCCATGTTGTAGGCTTCCTGCATGTATGGAGTATCTTTAATCTCCCCTACCTTCCAGGCGCCGATTCCATAGACCGTTCCTTTTTCCTGTGGCCCTTCCAGACAATCGAGGAAGCCACGGAAACCGTCTATTGTACGTTCCATCATTGCCTTATTATCCTCTGCCGCCGCAATAATGAAATAAAACTCCTTGTTCGTTATCTCCGTATAGCGTGCGCAGCAACGGTCAATCATAATCTTCATCTGTCCGCACATCGTATAGAAATAAACAGGAGTTGCCATTACAATCACATCGGCAGCAATCATCTTCTCCACGATTTCCGCCGCATCATCCTTCTGCGGACAAGGCTTTCCGTACATACTGCAAACACTGCATCCCGTACAAGGATGAACCGTTTTGTCTTTCAATACAATCTTTTCCACTTCATTGCCCGCTTCGAGAGCACCTTTCATAAATTCATCACAAAGCAAATCCGAATTGCCGCCTTTCCGCGGACTGGACGAAATTATCAGAACTTTTTTAGCCATAACTTTACTTTATTAGTTTTATCTTTTAGAATGATTCAGTCTTTTCACTCTGCAAAAATAGGCAATTTATAACATAGCGAATGTATATAAATTACAGAGAGATGTACCTTAATTACAGATTACCAGACATTCCTGTGAATCCTATCCCCTACCCGGATTTCTTTCTGCTTACAAATATGTGCATTCTCCGCTGCATAGCCAATAGCGAGAAAACAGGCAAACTCATATCCGTCAGGAGCATTGACGAGATGTTTCACATACTCCGGTTCGTTGCCAATAGGAATACGGAATGCACACGCCAGTCCTTCCGCCGTTGCTGCTAACAGGATATTCTCAACGGCTGCCCATGCAGAAGCGAAATAGTTAAGTGAACTTTGGTCGGCAGGTTGGCACAGAGGAAAATCCTTTTGCCGAAAAAATGGAAGTACGAGACAATTACTTTGCATAAGCATACGTTGTTGTTTGGGCAACGCATCGACAAACATGGCGTGTTCATCCTTATCCATCATGTCGGCAGCAGCATCAAGCCCTGTCTGCTGAATGTTCTTGGTGTTTTCCGCCACAGGCGATATGAGTCGGGCAATGTTTTCCTGCCCTCTCACGACAATAAACTCAAACTGTCGCAAATGGTCATTAGTCGGAGCCTTGAATGCAGCCGACAATACCTTCTCCAACACTTCATCCGTCACCTTCTTATCGGAAAAGTCGCGAATAGTTCTTCTTTTCTCTAGTACTTGATAGAAATCCATAACAATACATTTTAATAGTTATACTTATTGTTTCCGGCAGCAAAGTTACCCAGCTTTCTTGTTATATATTTGTGGTATCATCTTAGATATTTGTCGTATATTTGCATATAAGTCATTTTAAGCATTACTTTTATGGAAGATACCGCCATTCCTTATGAATTGCCCGAAGTGGAGAATCACTCTTTTTTCTTTATAGACCAACGAGTGACAACAAGCATCGAAGCCAAACTGCACCGGCATGATGCATGGGAGTTGTATTATGTTGTCCACGGATATGGCAAACGAATGGCAGGCGACACACTACACCCTTTCGCAGCAGGTGATGTGGCGTTAATACCGCCGTCCATGCTACACCGCTGGGAGTATTCGCCGGATTCAGCAGACGATGACGGGTATGTCCGTTATTTAATGGTCGCTTTCAGCCATTCGCTTGTAGAACGGTGTATGGCAGTATTCCCCGAACTACGTAATCGTCTGACGGGCATTACATTCCCGACGAACGCTCTGAAATTCGGTATTGGAAGTTCACAAAGCATTCGCCGGATATTGTCACGGATGAACGATATGGACGAGTTGGGACGCCTATGCGAAATGTTTCGTCTGCTACCTGTCATCTTTACCTCATCCGACCATACCCTTGCCGGAAAGCCCATGAGTATTGAACGTGACGTGAGACGTATGCAGCAAATCTGTGCTTATGTAATGGCTCACTATATCCATACCATATCTTTGGATGATATTGCCGCAGAAGTAGGCATGAACCGCTCTGCTTTCTGTTCCTACTTCAAACGTTGCAAAGGAATGACCTTCTCGCAGTATGTAACCCAATATCGCTTAAATACAGCCTGCGAACTTCTTAAACATTCACAAAAGCAAGTATCCGAAATTTGTTTTACGGTCGGCTTTAATGATTTGCCCCATTTCGTCCGGATTTTCACAAACACCTTGGGAGTATCTCCGTCCAAATACAGAAGACAATTTCAATAGTCATCTCTTTGACTGTTTTGCATTCAAGCTATTTTAATGCCATTTCTCCCCTTTTATTCGTTTATTACGGAGATTTTCAGTAAGTTTGTCCACGATACGAACAACATGATGCAATGAAAAAAATACAACTGACCGACACACATAAAGAAAAGCTGTTCCAAATCCCTCTTTTCCGGGATTTGCCCTTGAATATTAAAGAATCCCTATTGGAGAAACTGGATTTCGTAGTCTACGCAGCAGACAAGAAAGAGATAGTTGTCACACAAGGAACGCCTTGTAACAAACTGTATGTGTTGTTGGAAGGGAAATTACGCACGGATATTATCGACGGACTGGGAAACGAAGTGATGATTGAATATATCATTGCGCCACGCACCTTTGCCACTCCTCATCTTTTTAATCCGAATAATACATTGCCTGCCACGTTCACCGCCCTTGAGGACAGTGTGATACTTATGGCAACCAAGGATTCCACCTTTAAAGTTATCAGCCAAGACCCGCAAGTGTTGCACAATTTTCTCTGCATTGCCGGTAATTGCAACATTTGTACCGTATCACGGCTGAAACCACTCTCCCGAAAGACTGTCCGGGAAAGATTTATCGTTTATCTGTTTGAGCACAAAAAGAAGGATTCTCTGATAGTAGAGATTACACATACGCAATCCCAACTTGCCGAATACCTCAATGTATCGCGCCCTGCTCTATCGAAAGAAATAAATAAGATAATCAAGGAAGGACTCATGACTATGGAAGGGAAACGGGTGGAAATTCTGAACAAAGTAGCTTTAGAGAAATTCATATAATAAAAATGTGGCGCAGCTTAAACTTTCGGTATTATGCTGCGCCACGCTTATCAGAATATTATCCTTATTTAATTACCATTTTGTGAAAAACACTCTCGGATTGATATTCAACGATACCCATCCCCAATCTTGCCAGCTCTTATGATTACCGCCTTTCACTGCATCCATCGTCTTTGTGCCACGCATGAAAGAATATCCGGCAGAGAGTTTCACGTCTTTCATCACCGACCAGTTAATCTGATAATCGACTTCCGAACCCAAGGACTTCTTCAAGTCCGGCAATTTAACCGCAGTAGTGAAATAGTGATAATTCAACTCCATATCCACTTTGTCCGACGCACGGAAACGACCACCGATACGGCTGTCCATTAAACCCGGTGCATAACCGTTCACAAATAGATTCGCATAGAAATAATCCATACTTCCGTAGAACTTATGGTGTGTTCCGTAGAGAGGGTCGAACGCTTTAAACTTGTCGCCGTTTCCCTTATCGCCACTCAGATAATCGAAACTTGCTACAACTCCCCATGTCTTGTCAAAAGCATAGGCAACCTGCACGCTTCCCATTAATGCCGACACTTTCTCAGCATCCTTATTCTTGCCCGTCTGATAGTAGAAAGCACCGTCCAGATTCCAGCTACCGGGCTTATAGGTAAGATACGTTCCCATTGTTTGCAGATAACGGGTATGCGAATCCTGCGTAGCCGCATCCCCGGTTTCCAATCCCAGGTTCATAAACAGCAAAGAAGCGCCGAACGGAATTGCATCCGCCTTATAGTGATACCATACAGTCTGCATATTCTTATAAGGCTGTGCACCGGAAGCATAATAAGTACCGCCTATCTTCTTCTCGTCATTCTGGTTGAAGGCAAGAATAAGGTGTACCTCATTATTCTTATTCGCATATCCCAGTTTCAATGCGTCATGATAACGTCCCGCCACATTCCAGTCCAATCCGCCCAAAATACGCTCATCGTCATAAACCAATGCCTGACGCCCCAACTGGGCAAAAAGGCCGTGTCCGAAATCAAGTTTTGCCCATGCTTCGTTCAGGACAAAACGCCCGTTCTTGTCGATCTGCGGATCTTGTCCCCAAACTCCGACGTGCTGTGCCGACATCTTGATTTCCAAGTCCGACCGCTTGTAGTCAATTGACAAACGGGCACGATTGTTGATAGACGATGCGGCTTTCACCCCTTCATTGCGAGGAAACCAAGCTCCGTTCCGATACTCCGCCCGAGGTCTGATTTGCATCGACATCGAGAACTCATTTTCCTTCTCCGTGTTTTGTGTGTATGCCATGCTTGGCAATAGCATCATAAGCACTAATGACCAATAAAATGTTTTCATCAATATTGCAATTTAAATGATTTGATATTTCAATTCAAATTATAAGTGTGTACACTGACACCTTGTGCCGACGGAAGATAATTGATTCCATACCAGCACATCTGTAATAAAACAAACGATACTAACAAAATAACTAATGCCGGACGCACTTTCAACGGTTTACCCAGTCGGAAATGTATATATGTAAGATAAGAGAACCAAGTTGCCGCTGCCCATGTTTCTTTCGGATCCCAAGCCCAGTAATGTCCCCAAGCTTCCTTTGCCCAAATAGCTCCCGTAAGCATACCCAATGTCATAAAAGCCAGACCTACATAAGTAAGGTTATCGCATAAATCCATTTCTTTCCGTTCAATCTCTTCTTTCTTGAACCAAAGCAGATAAATAGCCATTACCACCGCAGCCCCCAACATAGCATAAGCAAACATATACACAATAACATGAGGAGCAAACCATGGACTCTGTAAAGCAGGCATTAACGTCTTGTTGTGAATCTCCGGCTTAAAGATATTGATACAGATAAAGACTAATGACAGAACGCAACTGAAACTAAGAATCCATTTATACTTCCAACGTATATACGTTATCAATCCAGCCAACGGCAGAAAGAAAGAATACCACAAACGTGTCTCTCCCATTGTCCGCATCGGAGGACGTTCCAAAGAAACCCACATGCCGAGGATAAAACAGAAAAATACAGCCAATCCCAACAGAGTAAATCCGTATGCCCATACCGTTTTCTTTCCTTTCCAAGCAGCAAAAGCCCCCAAGCTCCAACAAACCAATGCGACTACCGCAAACAATATAAAATATTCCCAACTCATTCCTTTTCCTCCTCTTTTCTCTTTTGTGCATTCACAAACAGACAAACGGCCCCGAGCATCATCATAACTATCCCTGTATAAACTACCGGCAACCACGGATCACGAACCAGTTCGAAGATACTAATATCACTCCAACCCCCTTTCGACTCATCATAACTAAGCTGATAGATTTTCCAGCCTTCTATCTCCATAGGACGGTTCACTTCAATCGTATCTTCCGTAATTGTTCCCTCCTGCGTATAGACTTTCACTTTCGAAGCAAAGCGTTGCGGTTCTCTTTCCGGCATTACGAGGCTAGTCAGAGAATCAAGGCGCAATGCCTTATAAGGGAAAAGAAAACTCCCACAACTCACCCAGCCTTCCTTCGTCTGCCGGTTCTTTCGGTTCACAGCTTTCAAATGTACAGCGTAAGTTGCTCCCATAGAATGAAAATCCGTAAACTTCAGCGTATCCTCGGTAGCTACGGAGGCCGCCATTGGAATGGATTGTTGAATAGTCAGTTCCCAATCCTGCAAAGTCCCACCGTATACTTCTTCTTCAAGCAATAAATGTACAGGAGATTTTTCGGGAAGTGCACGTCCGGTTTCATTATCAATCAGCATCAGTTTCGGCGGATATTCATCAATAGTAAAATCTTTTAATTCGATAGCCAACGGAAGTTCTGTCAGTTGTCCTTTATCATCGGTAGCCCGCCATTCCGCGTTTCCCATTCGGGTAGTCATTTTCAGTCGCTGCATATCGGCATTCCCTAAAGTAGCTGCAATCAATGCAATGAATAATCCGATATGATTGAGAAGAAACGAAAGGCGGCCGAACTTCAAAGGGAAACTGGTACGGAGTATCGTTAATCCCAATGCAGTGGCCATCCATAAATAAAGCAGAACGAAAGACCAGGATGAAATCATCTGTGAAAATCCCAGTATGTCATTCGAAGCATGACCGGAAGGAGCCTGCCGGATAAGACCCATTACCACCGTCATACCGACCACCCAGACAAGGGAAAAAACGGCTGCGGAATAATGGCTCAACCACCCAAACAAATAGACTCGTTTACGGAGAAGGTGCATGGCTATCAGAACAATGATATATACTGATAACACTATTAAATTAACCGGCCAGGCAAACAGATTCCAATTGATACCTCCTACCGTTATTTGCAGCAGTGCACCTATCACCAATAATCCTGCACCAATAATCAGACCTTCTTTATAGCTCCACGGTTTGCTCCACATATACTACTATCTTATTTTTGTGCCAGACGACCATTTGATTTCGCTTTCTCCAACCAAGCCGGAACAGTCGTTTTCAGAAATCTCTCCTTGGCCGCTTTTTCCGCGTCGATATCCAGACCGATATATTGCTGTGCCTTTCCTTTAGTGGAAATATCAGGCATCGGCACATCTCCGGTAAATCCATTCTTCGCAAGCACCTTAGATACAGCTAAACGGGCCTGCATAGCACGATCGAGCCCATGAGAAAGGATTCTCTGAATTTCCTGCGGCGCATGAAAAGCACCTCCGTGGGAAGCCACTCCGAAATCCCAACGCCACTGCGCCTGACGAATCAGAGCAAGCACATTTTTCATTTGCTCTTCTGTCGCCCCATTATCCCAGGCATATTTAGCTTCGATATGCGCTTTTGCCAACTCCTGCTCCAAACGGTTACGGATTTCATTCGCTTTGCGTTGACGTTCATAAACGTTATTACGCAATGTTTCTTCGCTTTCACGGTGACAGACCTGACAAGTACGGTCAATCATTGCCAACGGACTCTGGATATGGTGGTCGCTGAACTTCACACCGCCTTCACTCTTATAAGGCATGTGGCAATCGGCACAAGAGACACCTCTCTGACCGTGAATACCCATTTGAGCAATTTCGTAATCCGGATGCTGTGCTTTCAAGATCGGGGTACGGCTCAATTTATGAATATAATCATAAAAACCGGCTTCATCATAATAGGCTTCCATATCTTCCACAGTAAAGCCTTTATCCCAAGGGAAAGTCAGGTATTTGCCGTCACCCTTGAAGTAATATTCTACGTGACATTGCGCACATACGAGCGAACGCATTTCCTGTGGAGTAGCCTTTGTGATATCCTTGCCTTGACGTTGGAACGCTTCAATCAAAGCCGGACGGCTGATATGAAGATTCATCGTTTCCGGATCGTGGCAATCGGAACAACCGATCGGGTTCACAATTTCCGCACCCATGGCACCCCACTTATTGTTATAGAAAGAATCAACGCCCAATGCTTCCATCATACGGGGAACATCCGGGCTCTTGCAGGTCCAGCAAGTAGACGGTTGAGGACCGTCGGTAGGATTCACAGGTGCTCCGGTACGAAGCGAAGCCGTGATATCTTCGATAGCATGCATATGTCCGCGCGGAGTGGAATAATCTTTCGAGAAAGCATATCCCGCCCAAAGTATTACCATATTAGGACGTTGTTCCAGTACATCAACAGCAACATTTCCATTAAACTCACTTTGGAAATCTGTTTTTGCAGTTTCCGCCCAAGTCTGATATTCACGAGGGAAATCATTCTTAAAGAGTTCGTTGCGTGCTTCAATCCCTTTGATGACAGTCTTGCGATTATTAAAGATACTAGTTACTTCCGCCCGCCTCTCCATTAATGCAGAAACGCATAGTCCCAAAACAAAAACAACAACCATTGAGCCTCCGAACAACAGCCATCCTTGCCATGATTTTAATTTCTTTTCCATTCTATATCGGTTTTATTGTTTTATTACGTAGTTATATTTTGCTTATTCTTTATTATCTATCATTTTTTGGAGCCATTCCGGCACGGGCGATTCGGGAAGCGGTACAATAGCTCCCGGAGCCGTGGACAGCGAGTTCTTCCCGCCATGAGGGACATCGCGGTGACAATCCCAACAAGCCTTTCCTTCTCCTACTTGCGACAGCATATAATCTATCTTTCCCGTCTTCACAAACTCCGTATTCAGTTGTGTATGGCAACGGATACAGTTATTCATAATCACTTGCGAACTGGCTTCGTGTGCCTGTATCACCTGCGGCTCACTTTTCGTGAGAAACGCCGCTACGTGCTTCATTCCGTCAATCCCCTTGAATGTCCACTTCTTTACCGCGTTTTCGTGAGGAACATGACAGTCATTACAAGTAGCATCCCGGGCATGCGAACTATGAAACCAGGTTGCATAATAAGGAGACATGATATGGCAATTCACACATGCTGCCGGATCATCTCCCAAATATGTATGTGCCCGAAGCATATACATAAATAAAACTCCTCCGCCCACGATAACGCCGGTAACAATGACAGCTATTATCTTCGATTTGTACGAAGGAAAAATTCGATTTATAATTGGCAACTTTATCATAGGGAAAAGTATTTTTCACAAAAGTAAAGCTTTGAAAACAATAAAGGTGTAATATCTATTACACCTTTAAATTTCTTTCTCCAATTTTGTACCTACAAAGGTCGCATTTTTTACAATGCACCTACTTATAATACCTTTATTCTATTCATGATGATGATATTCTTCTTCTACATCGTTACTCAATTCGATATTACGGGCAACATACGTCTCGTTTCCTGCAGCGTCCGTGCAATAAACCATTAAATGATAATCTCCCGGAGTTGCATCCTTCGGAATCATAATATCATGATGATGAATATGTGCCGTTTTCTTTCCGGAAATATCATAAGACTTGTTGAAGCTGAAATCGATGGTTTCTCCGGCCCCCCTGCTTTTTCCATGCGAATGGTGATCGAAGTTGCTGTGTATTTCAATCATATACGACTTCAACATCACGTCGTCCGACAGATCCATTTCAAAATGCACGCCGTATTCACTTCCTATTTTCAGCGCTTGCCCTTCTTCGGGTTCGTGCAGTTCAATCACCGGCTTAGTGGTATCACTATCCGAATCGTCACAAGAGATAAATACAAAAACAGACATTGCCAAAAGGCTGATTATCGGGAGATATAATTTAGTTCTCATTACAGTAATTTTTTAAATGGAATTTTGATTAATAATTGGAAGTTGTGTCCCGGTTCGGGGATTTCTACTTTCCTGTAAAAACTAAGATGATTGTAATATCGGGTATTGAAAATATTCCGGGCGGTCAGGGTTATTTCTATTGCCTGATTCCCCCGAATGGGAATATTCAACGAACCGCCTAAATGGAACAGGTTTGCACCCGGTGTACGGTCTTCGTTACGATCTACGCGATTTTGCCGGGCTATGGACTGCCACTCTGCATAAAGCATAACCTGTTTCCTCTGCCATGTCAACGTGTTCCGCATACTAAACGGAGGAGAAAAACTTAACGGGATATGCTCGTCGCAGTTGTAGGTATAAACATACTCACCGGAAATACGGTAATTGAAACTACGCAGAAAGTGAATGTCTATCGTTGCTTCCGTTCCGGCAAACAGCACCTCGGCTCCTGTGTAACGATAAATCTGTCCGGCATGCGGCAGGACAGACCACTCGCCCGTAGGACGCAGAAAGATGTAGTTACTAAACCAACTGACGAAGGGAGAAACGGAAATGGAAAACCCGTTATACCGTAAGTTATAAGAAGCGTCCATTTGCCATCCCTGTTCTGATTTCAGATTTGCATCTCCCTGTTCATGCCGGAAGGTCCCGTGATGCACACCGTTAGCCGCCAGTTCGTTCGCACCGGGCAGACGGAAGCTACGACCGACGTTTGCTTTTACCATGTGCCGTTCGGACGGTGTCCATACCAATCCCAGAGAGAATGAATAATCACCGAATTTCTTTTTCACTGCATGGCTGTTCCACTTATAGTGTTCTACCTGTTCTTCATCATATCCCTGTTTTCGGAGATAATCGGCAAGATAGGCGTCTTCATGCGAAGATATATGAATATATCCATAGTCATACCGCATTCCTCCGCTGACGGAGATAACATTATTAGGCTTATAAGTCGTAAGCCAAAGCAATCCGGTGGTGGAACGGTAGTATTCAGGCAATAAGAATGAATAACCGGAAATATCGTTCCGTTGATGCTGTCCGTCCCAACCCAATGCATGTTCCCACGAAGAAGAACCGATAAAGCGGACTTTTACCGATGCACTGAGAGTATTCAAGTTGAAAGCCAGTTCCTTGTCCGGGTCTTTCTCCGGTACGGGTTGCGAACCGTAATGGGTATGGAAAACACTCCATTCTTCACGGTGATTATTCTGGAATCCAAAGTCGCCCGACAAAACTAGCTTCTCCCACGCATACTGCTGAAGGGTAGTCACCTTCAGATGATTCACCTTGCTGTAAGGCAATTCCATGTTACGGCTGTCCCCGTCATCTTCTACGCGGGATGCATCCGGTATACCATGCGCCCCCGGAAAGAAACCAGTTTTTTGGTAGACGTTACTTACGGAATAGTTCGCTTTATATCTTTGCCGTTGATATTGGGCGAAGAATCCGATATTGCGTTCAATGCCTGCCGTATTCTTTAGCTTACGCCCGTAAACAGGCATTTTTTGCGTCAGGTAAACAATAGTATCCGTAGGGATGCGGTAATCCCCGAAATGCTGTTCGGAATAACGGACTTGTGCATACCAGAAACTCTTCTTTATTCCCAGCATAAATGATCCTCCGAGCGTTCCGTTGACGGACTTTCCCAGAAGTGTAACGTCTCCGAATAACATATCTACCGAGGGTACGGGAGGTGAAGTTATGTCAATCACCCCTCCCATTGCATCACTGCCATATAGTAGTGAAGAAGGACCTTTCAGGACATTGACAGTTCCGATATTGAAAGCATCCAGTTCCAGTCCGTGGTCGGCTCCCCATTGTTGTCCTTCCTGCTTGATTCCGTTTTCGAGTACAGCAATCCGGTTGAATCCCATTCCTCGGATCATCGGTTTGGAGAAGCCGGAACCTATATCCATTGCTTGCACGCCGGGGATGTTCTCCATTGCTTGCATGAAGTTTCCCGTAAAATGTTTGCGCAGAAAATCCTGATCCACTACATCAACCGCAAGCGCAGACTTTTTGGCTTGACGTTGCTGGTACGACTCAGTCACAACGACATCAGGCAAAAGTAAACTCTTGATTGAATCGGACTTCTGTGCGTGGGCGGGTAAGACTACAGTCAGCCCCAATACGCCCGAAATAATTCCGATACGCATCAATTACAATCTTTTATATAATGTGTAAAATGAATGTGAGGACAGGTTACGATAAGCCCGCCTTCTTGAAAAGTTTGATTATGTAATTATGCAACAGGGGGTGCACGCAATTGATGTGAATAAGTCCGTTTGCAAACGACCTTATCCTGATAAACAACCGGCTCGTAAGGCACGAGCGTTAATGTACAATGAAATTCTACCGGTTGAGGTTCAGTAAAGAAAGAAAGGGAGTATTGGCATATCGCACAATCTTCGGATGATTTGTGAGAATGCCCGGCATGAGAACATGACTTTTCATCCTCGCTTCCATGATAGTGAAAGGTCTTCACTACAAAGAACGGAATGAATGTCATGAACAACACCCATGCTATGTACGCTCTTGTTTTTCTCTTATGATACATTCTCCCTCTATTGATTATATAGAATAGCGGGAACAAATATAGGGGTATGAAAGAGAACTGACAAATTATCAGGCTTAATATGTGTTATCAGACAATATTCCTTTTCTGAAATTACCTCTGAAAAACTATTTTTAAATCATCTCATTCTTCCTGTTTCCATACATAAAACACATTCCTTCCCGCTCTAGTCACGGCAGCAGTATTCAATGCCCATTCACGGATATATACTTCGTCCGCTTCCGGTGTATCAACCAACTTCAATCTCTGCGGCTGCGCATTGACAGTCAACAGTTCGCCGACGGTGGTTTTCGCATCCAGTTTATTCTGGTACTTTTCGATAGCTTATGTATCCAAAGAAAGAAGGATTGTATGCCACTCCGATCTTCTCTGATATCTTCATCGGATAAGCAGAGTTCATCCAAGCGACTACCAGATTAGGAGAATTTCAACTTCAGTTCCTCACGCTTCGCCTGAGCAACCGAACGGCTTTTATCCAAAACAGCAGTTATATACGCATTGTTTCTACCCGCCTTACGGATGATAATCTTAGGTTCGATGATTTGCAGGAATCCGGTTTTCTTATACCCCAAAATAGGCATTTTTTATTTTATGGCAAAACGGGCGGTCATTTCATATCTCAGCTTGATGACACGGTACTGTTCGGTAGCCGCCGTCCCCATGCTGACATTGCTCTGTGCCTGGAAAGGAAGGTAACGGCTTATATTGTTATCGGCAGGTTCGATGATACGAATGACTTCACCCAATTGCTGTCCCATTGCTGCCACCAGATAGGATGCTTTCTCACGGGCTGCTTTCAATGCTTCAATCTTTCCCTGCTTCCTATACATCGGCAAGTCCTTATGTTTCAGTTCCCCGATACGCATTGATTCAATTCCCCATGTATTGACAGACCGGATAATGGAATTGATTTGCTCGAAATCCGTAAGACGAATATCCAGTTGTTTGCCAATCAGGAATTCCTTCCCTCTCTGACGCCAATAGTCCCCTACTTCCTGCGTACGGATAGCCTCATCCGATATTCCTATTTTACGCAAACTTTTACGCAAATCTTTCTCTATCACAGTCAACGGCACTTTCGTCCGAAAATCTTCCTCTTTCTTTGATTTACCCGTATATTCTTCTTCCCAGTATTCCTTTATCTGAATCAGAAAGTGTATTTCGTCCGGGACGACTTCTATCTCCGAAGAACCGGTCACTTCAATATATCTTTCATCACTTTCCTGAGCATTGGCAAGGATATTCCATGCGAACAAGGCAAAAGCCAATAAAAATACTTTTCTCATATCTTCGATTATTAGGGTGTTATTACTTTTTATATGCCATCAGTTCACAAAGCTATAAAAAAAATCCATATTACGAACTTCATTCTAAAATATCAAACAAGCACTTTCTATGTATCAAAATAACATCTCCTTTCTTTACTTTATACTTATAAGGCTGTTTGCCCAAAAGAAGAGAAACTATGCAGTAAATAACAAAATGAAAAACGGCTCGAGTGGAATTACTCAAACGAAAGAAATTAGCCTGTGGTTCGTGAGGCTAATATTAAGCCAGAAAAAAATTAAGAGTTGCGTCCAAAATAGTTGCTTTTTGATTCCAGAATAAATATAATCGTTTTTTTGATGATTATATGACGTTTTGATGAAATTTAAAGAACAAGCTATCCGACAAAGCACAAAAATAGTATCTTTGCCTGCGATTTATTCACCAAGATGTGATAAAGCTATTTTTAATCATTTAATAATAAAGACTATGATTAGATTGAATGTTTTCGTCCGCGTAAGCGAGACAAACCGCGAAAAAGCGATTGAAGCAGCTAAGGAACTGACTACTTGCTCTTTAAAGGAAGAAGGATGCATTGCTTATGATACTTTCGAAAGCAGTACCCGTCACGACGTTTTCATGATTTGTGAAACATGGCAGAACGCTGAGGTATTGGCAGCTCACGAGAAGTCTCCGCATTTCGGCAAATATGTAGGTATCATTCAGGAATTAGCTGAAATGAAACTAGAGAAGTTCGAATTCTAAATGAAACACGGAGAATAGATATACTATCTATCCAACTATCATCAGAAAGAGAGAGACATTCTTCTTCGGAAGGAAAGAATGTTTCTCTCTTTTTATATTTCCATATCCCACGGGAATAAAAATGTATGAAGGACTAGTCCAGTTTCTTATGAATAAATGTCCCTTCAATCCAATAAGTCGCGTGATTCGATTCAAATTTCAGCAGTACATAGCCCGGGTCGGTAGGGCCACCGGGGCAATGCTCGATAAACCAGTCCTGCCAAAGTTCCTTTTTCATTTTCTCGTCCGTTACCACTTCTACAGTTCCCGTTAAGGCTACGCTGTCTCCCTTATCCTGAAAGCATAATCCGGCTTTCGGGTTCTTACGAAAGTCGATAGTTTTTAATGAGTCCGCTCCGGTAGACATCCAAATAGTAGAAATTCCCTCTGTTGCAATCTTGCTCATCGGCACAGGACGGGGATATCCCTCTTTGTTTACAGAAGCAAGCACTACAACTTCACATCTCTGCAACAACTCGGTTGCTTTCTCTTTCATTGTTTTTGTTGACATAATCTTATTGGATTTATATTATACCTGCAAAGATAATGGCATAAACCTCTGTTCTATTGTAAAAAATCGACTTTTACAAACCTACTTTTGCGGTTCGATATAGGTCAACGTCGTATCATCCGGTATTGTAATCGAAAGAAATGAGGCAGGAGTGCTACCCGATAATGTCTTAATCTCTTTTGAGAAATGCGCCAAGTCATAATATCCCGCATTCACTGCCGTAGTCAATAAATTGGGAGATGTTGTATTCCTTAACAATTCTACGGCATTCTTGAATTTGACAATACGGCTGTATTCTTTCGGAGTAAATCCGGTATAATACTTGAACTTCCGTTCAAAATGGCGCTGACACAAACAGACCTCATCGATCAAACTACGAACAGGACGTTTTCCTCCGAACTGATTGATTATATCCACCGCCACAACAATATGAGAATCGGCAGACTCATAATGACGAGACAGATACGACAACAAATATTCTTCTACTATCCGTATCCGGTCGCCTATATGTTCTTGCTCGCATAGCCTTTCAACAAAAGTATCATCAAAAACTGCTTTCATTTCCCTTGTACTGATTCTATCATTTACAAATTCATGTAAAGGCAACTTTGTAAAACAGGACAATCCGCAAGGCAAAAAACGAACACCAAACATATGAACCGATTCGGAATATGTAATCAGTTCGGAATATTTCGTCATCGGCCCCACAAAGTACGAACGATAAGGTTGCATAATCAAGCTTTCTTCCTCCACTGTATCTGCGACTTCTCCAAGCGTAAAAATAAAATCGGTACAACCATCCGGCAGAATATGGATGCGCATACCATATTCCGGGTTACCTTTAAATTCCCAATAGTTGTCAATATAGGGAGCAAGCAAATGAGAAGGCTGATATTCTGTATACATTGATATATTTTACAGGCAAATATAGAGAGAATAAATTCTAATTCAATACATTTGTATTCAAAAAACAACGGACTAATGAAAGACTTTGCAGCAATCGACTTTGAAACTGCCAATGGCAAGCGTACCAGTGTATGCAGTGTCGGTATTGTCATCGTAAAAGGCGGTAAGATTGTGAATAAAATCTATCGTCTGATTCGTCCTGCACCCAACTATTATACTCAATGGACAACAGCTATCCACGGACTTACCTACGATGACACTATGGAAGCGGATGATTTTCCAGAAGTATGGGCGGAAATCAAGCCATTGCTGGAAGGACTTCCGCTTGTAGCTCACAATAGCCCTTTTGATGAAGGTTGCCTCCGTGCTGTTCACGAATTATATGGTATGACTTATCCTAATTACAAGTTTTATTGTACCTGCCGTACTTCAAGGAAAGTGTTCGGAAAGGATCTGCCCAATCATCAGTTGCATACAGTAGCAGAACGATGCGGATATAACTTGGAGAATCACCACCACGCACTTGCTGACGCAGAAGCCTGCGCCCAAATTGCATTACTAATTATTCCTGAACCGAAAAAAGCGAAGCCAGCGAAAAAAGCAAATAAAGATACGCACGTCGGAGACTTATTCGATTCACTCATTCCTCAAACGGTAACAGTGAAAAAGACCAAATAAAAAACACTACAACTATTATCTCAATCAATAATAGCCGTAGTGCTTCTATAATAAAATGCTAATTATGTACTCAAATTAAAGGATAGACTTAGCGATGCCCATTTCCAAACCGCGAAGTTCTGCCAATCCGCGAAGGCGTCCTAAACAAGAATACCCCGGATTTGTCTTCTTCTTCAAATCATCAATCATCTGATGCCCGTGGTCGGGACGCATAGCGATAGAGCATTTGCGACGTTGTTGCAGAAGAATAAGAGCTTTCATTACATTGTACATATCTACGTTTCCTTCCAAATGGTTTGCTTCGTAGAAATTGCCTTCTTCATCACGCTGTGTACTACGCAAATGTACAAAGTTTACACGATCACCGAAACGTTCCATCATACCGGCAAGGTCATTATCAGCACGTACACCGAAAGAGCCTGTACACAGGCAAAGACCGTTGGATTCGTTAGGTACGGCTTCAATCAGTTTTTTGAAGTCTTCTTCTGTACTCAGGATACGCGGCAGACCTAAGATTGTATAAGGAGGGTCATCCGGGTGAATCACCAGCTTCACTCCTACTTCATCGGCAACGGGAGCAATTTCTTTCAGGAAGAAAATCAGGTTGGAACGAAGTTTTTCAGCGTCAATGTCATTGTAACGGTCGAGCGCTTCCTGAAATTGTTCTACTGTGAAACTTTCTTCAGAGCCCGGAAGTCCGGCAATCATGTTACGAACCAAGAGATTCTTATCGTCTTCGCTCATCTGTTCAAAGCGAGCTTTCGCTTTGGCTATTTCTTCAGGAGTATAGTCTTTTTCTGCGTTCGGACGTTTCAAGATGAAAAGGTCGAAAGCTACAAAAGCCGCTTTTTCAAAACGAAGCGCTTTAGAGCCGTCGGGCAGTGTATAGGCAAGATCAGTACGTGTCCAGTCCAATACAGGCATAAAGTTGTAAGTAACTACCATTACGCCACATTTTGCCAGGTTACGGATACTTTCCTTATAGTTCTCGATATATTTCATGAAGTCGCCTGTCTGTGTCTTGATATGTTCGTGCACAGGTACACTTTCTACAACAGACCATGTCAGACCTACCTCTTCAATCATTTGCTTACGCTTCATGATTTCTTCTACTGTCCATACTTCACCATTTGGAATATGATGAAGCGCGTTTACTATACCGGTAGCGCCGGCTTGTTTAATATCCCACAAGCTTACCGGGTCGTTAGGACCATACCAGCGCCAAGTTTGTTCACATAAATACATATATAGCTGTTATTTATAGATTACTGATTATGATTGAAATAAATTAGATAGAGAATGCGTCGAAACCACCATCGATAACAGCTACTGTACCTGTTACGAAGTTAGAAGCATCACTAATCAGATAATGGATTGTTCCATAAAGATCTTCCGGTTCGCCGAAACGGTTGAACGGAGTATGAGCAAGGATTGTCTTTGAACGGTCAGTCAAAGAACCATCAGGATTAGTTAATAATGTACGGTTTTGTTCTGTCAGGAAAAAGCCCGGAGCGATAGCGTTTACGCGCAAGCCGTTACCGAATTTCAGAGCCAGTTCACCAGCCATATATTTAGTAAAGTTGGCGATAGCAGCTTTTGCCGCACCGTATCCTACTACACGGGTCAACGGACGAAGAGCTGATTCAGAGCAGAAGTTTACGATAGAGCCTTTCTTCTGTTCTACCATGATCTCAGCAAATACCATTGTAGGTAACACTGTACCGAACAGGTTCAGGTCTACTACCTTTTTGAAAGCGTCAATCTGCAAGTCGAAGAAAGTCTTGTCCGGCGCGATTGTTGCACCTGCCATGTTACCACCGGCAGCGTTCAGCAGTACATCAATGCGGCCATAAGCTTTCATAATTTCCACTTTGTTGCCTTCCAATACTTCTTTGTCCATTACATCAGTATAAAGGAACATAGCTTCGTTGCCCTCAGCTTTGATGCTGTCTACCAATGCTTTTCCTGCTTCTTCGCTTCTATCGAGCACAACAACTTTTGCACCTTCTTTTGCGAGGTATGCAGCAATTCCTTTACCTAAGATTCCGGCTCCACCGGTAATTACAACAACTTTGTCCTTTACGTTAAATAATTCATTCATGGTTTCTAAAAAATTTATATGTTTATAGCTTATTGTTCAGATAATATTTCAGATTCTCTTTCAGGAGAATATCTATCGGCATCAGATTTACCATTTCAGAATGTTGCTTGAACAACAGATGATTGCATAAGGATTTAATTCCTTCATATCCCTGCCGTTCGGGACGCTGTGCAACCAATGCGGTAATCACTCCTTCCGAAAGTAACTGCGTATTTCTCTCGATAAGGTCATACCCTACCAGTTTTACCGATTGCATGGCTCTTGCTTTCAGGTAATTTCCCAAAATATAGCAGGTAGAATTGAAAATAACAGCTCCTTCGATATTCGGATTTGATTCAAAGATTTCATCAAGTTTTGTGAAATTGTATACCGAGTCATTGATTTTCAACTCCACTTCATGCAGACTTCCGGTGAATCTCATTTCTTTTAGGTAACGGCAAAATCCCTCTCTACGGTTTCTTCCCTGATTAGAGTCATTCTTTCCGCTATGGATAATCCGTGCCATGAGAATATCGGAAGCGGGAGAGATTCTATCTGTCAGCAACCTGGCGGCAATAACTCCGGCATCATAAGATTCTGTACCGAAATAGGCTAGTTGATGTTGTCCCTCAATATTGGAATCAACATAAATATAGGGAATTTCGAATCGGTCGAGTTCCCGCGAAAGCCGGATAACTGAATCGGTAAACAATGTGGCAATTAACACACCGTCCACCTTCTTGTCCAACAGATTGCGAACTATATCATCAAAAGTTTTGTTGTCATACTGGTCAAAAAAGAGTTTCGTGATAGTTATATTATAAGACCCCATTTCGGATGCAGCCTTATCAATGCCTTCCGAAATGGCTTCCCAATACTCTCCCTGAGCAAAAGACGGGGTGATTGCAATAAAGTGATACTGTTTCTTAGACGCCAATGAACGTGCCATGAGATTAGGCTGGTAATTAACCATCTCCAGAATAGCCTGCACTTTTTTCCTGTTTTCTTCAGATACCCGTCCACGATTATGAATGACTCTATCCACCGTACCGACAGAGACACCCGCCATTTTAGCGATGTCTACAATACGAATATTTGAGAATTCTTTGTCCATTCTTAATAAGTATCTTGTTTTTCGTCGACAAAAGTAAAATGAATTATTGAATTAAGCAATAGTGTGTGCGCACACACATGAAGTCATAAAACGAACTATAAAACTAATTATCAAACACTTACCTCAACGACAACAAACATATACATGTTATTAAACATAAGAAAAAAGATAAAAACATTAAGAAAAAGCACTCCAGAGAATGGATACAGAAAAGAAAAGAAAGACTTTTGATCACTGAAAAAAGACAGAAAGAATAGAGAAATGGTAAAGTGTGCACGAACACATGAAAATATTCAGTGTATATAAAAGCAAATAGAATGGTAAAAAAGAAATTGGTAATCAATTAGATGTTAACTGATTACCAATTCTGGGAATGTTATTTTTCCCATTTTTCTTTTGCTTTTCCAGCGACTTTATCAGCTTCTGCTGCCACTTTATCAGCTATTTCAGCTCCGGTTTCTACCGCTTTCAATCCAAGATTCATTGCTTTCTTCTCTGCACAAGCTGCTGCCACCTCAGCATCACGACCAATGCGGTGGATAGCGTCATAAATTTCACTTTCCAGTTGTTTAGCTTTTGCTGTACGTGAAAGACGATAAACAACAGCACCAAGGATAGAACCTATTCCGAGTCCAATCCAGAAATTTCCATGTCTACATTCCATAATTAAGTTCAGTTTTTTTAGATTAAAAATAAATTATATAAAATACCTATTTGGATTTTGAGAATAAAGAAGCAATCCATAATACAAGAATAGCCCCCACTGTAGAAGTTATCAAACTTCCTATCAATCCCGAGGCTGCAAGTCCGAAAAGGGCAAATACCCAACCGCCTAATACACCTCCTAGAATACCAAGTAATAAATTTATTACAAGACCAAAACCTCCGCCGCGCATAATTTTGCCTGCAAGGAATCCGGCCACAATACCAATAATAATATACCAAATAAAGCTCATATCATCCTCCTTTTTTATTTAACAACAGCAGGTGTGGCGAATGGTTCAGTCAGTCAAAAATGAATTAACGACAATTTACAATCCTTAGTTCTAGGGTTTTATTATCAGAGACTATTCTCTTGAAGTAAAAAAAGGGTCTGCCAAAGAAATGACTTCACAATATCCGAACAAACTATCTTTATACCCTGCTCGGCAGTCTTATCCGCTTCAATCGAGGACAGACAACCTTTAAAAGAATCTATCGCCAGCACTACTTTCTTCATATCATATAGAATTAATCGTAGCAAATATATTGAGAAACGGGAAGTTTGCGTACCTTTGCAGCCAATTTTTCAGGAACATCTCTAAAGAACAGGTATTATGGTACAGAATCAGGAACAACCCGTAGGAAAAATTACATTCTCCATTTTAATCGCATTGAGTCTCTCACATTGCCTCAATGACCTTTTACAATCGGTTTTATCGGCCTCTTATCCTCTATTCAAAGATGACTTAGGACTTAGTTTCGCTCAAATCGGACTGATAACATTGGTTTATCAACTTTCAGCTTCGGTTTTTCAGCCGATTACGGGAATTATCTTTGATAAATATCCCGTCGCGTGGTCATTGCCTATCGGAATGAGCTTCACTATGATAGGGCTGATAAACTTAGCTTTTTCTGATAATCTTTATTGGATATTATTGTCTGTATTCTTAATCGGAATCGGTTCTTCCGTATTGCACCCGGAAGCCTCGCGCATCACATTCCTTGCTTCGGGCGGGAAACGCGGATTGGCACAGTCACTCTTTCAGGTGGGTGGTAATTTTGGCGGTTCATTAGGCCCTTTACTAGTAGCTTTACTGGTAGCTCCCTATGGAAGACAACACCTTCTTATATTCGCATTTGTCGCATTGGCAGCAATTGCCGTCATGTATCCGATATGTAAATGGTATAAGTCTTATCTCAATCGGATGAAGGCTCAGACGGTCAGCATCAGAAAGCCGGTCCACCTCCCTTTACCTATGGATAAAACAGCTATTTCTATCGGTATATTATTGATATTGATTTTCTCAAAATATATCTATATGGCAAGTCTGACCAGTTATTATACATTTTATCTGATTCACAAATTCAATGTTACGGTACAGGAATCACAGCTATATTTATTCATATTCTTAGTTGCTACCGCTATCGGGACATTGATTGGCGGTCCTGTGGGCGACCGTGTCGGTAGAAAATATGTTATTTGGGCCTCAATTTTGGGAGCTGCCCCGTTCAGTTTATTAATGCCTCACGCTAATCTGGTATGGACTATTATTCTTAGTTTCTGCGTAGGATTGATGCTTTCTTCCGCTTTTCCCGCCATATTACTTTATGCACAAGAGTTGCTTCCGACCAAGCTCGGATTAATATCAGGACTGTTCTTTGGATTTGCTTTCGGAGTTGCCGGCGTTGCATCGGCTGTGCTTGGCAACTTAGCGGATAAGACGAGCATTGAGTATGTTTACAATATCTGTGCTTATATGCCGTTGCTGGGATTAGTCACGTTCTTTCTGCCTAATTTGAAGAAACAGAAAATATAAAATAATATCCTCAATATAGAAAATAGTCGGCACGCATCCTCACGATGCATGCCGACTCACAAGTTAAGGTCAAAGTCAAAAAATTAAGAGAGCTATTTATATGTTAGGATTAGCATTAATTTCTTTTTGCGGGATAGCATACAAATAATAAGTGCTATTTACTATAAACGGCTTTCCGTTCGGGAAGTTAAGAAACCAATGTCCCAATGGATTACGTTTGGCAAAGCTACCATCTTCCTGCCAACAGTCTACTTCCATTTTTTGTTCATCTTCCGACAAGGCTGTACGCTCCACAGCTTTTTGTGTACGAAGTATATCTGTAATACCAAATCCTTCTCCCCAAAGTTCGCGGCGACGTTCCATCAGAATCTCATTGATTACATCTTCCTGTGATTTTCCCGTTACCTCATAATCCCCTACTCCACGGGCATTACGCAACGTGTTCAAGGGTGCAACAGCCTGCGCCAACGCCACGCCATCGCGTACTTTTGCTTCAGCTTCTATCAAATACATTTCAGCAGCACGCATCAAGACCAAGTCAGCCGTATCATCTGCACGCATATGGAATTTCTTATATCCCAAATATCCTTCACGCATCCACTGAAACAAAGGCAAACGAATATCACCTTCGGTAAAGGTATCTTTTAAATGAGGATCAGCCATAAAACTGCTATAAGCTCCGACGTATGTGGCATCCAAATAATAGAAGTTATAGCTGGCGTCCGATTGGGAAGGTATTTGAGGGAATCCCCATATCCATTCCTTATTGGATATATTATTAAAACCTTCGTACTCGGCAGTAGTTGTCATCAATGTATAGCCTGCACGAGCGGCTTCAGCAACTTTTGCAGCTTCTTTCCACTGTCCGGTCAGCAAGTAGGCACGAGCCAGAAGGCCGTTGACGACTGCTACATTCGGCTTGAACTTCTGGTTATCACCACTGCGAACATAGTTTTTCAAATAATCCTGCGCCAAGTTCAAATCGTCAAAAATACGCTGGTAAACCTGTGCCACTGTCGATTTTCCTTTCGGTACCGTCTCATTATTACTCGGTTCGGTATAAATAGGAACACAAGGTGCATCCTTATCCTTCAAATAGGTAAATTGATAATGCTGTACCAAATGCAAATAGCAGAAAGCACGCAATGCCAATGCTTGTCCCTGTACCTGTCGGAGTTCTTCCGAATCCCCCTTGATAGAAATGGCAGTATTACAATTATCTATCGTTTTATATATCAGATACCAAGCAAACTCTGTTCTACTGTTCGAAGAAAGTGCTATATCATTAAACTGATACGAAGAATTAAAACCATATTTCGGACGGGAAACAACATCACTTGCCATCATATCATCCAGACACTGAAGTGCCCGATAACCAATATTGGCATAGGTACTTGAATAATCGAACAGATTATACCAGGCACCATTTACAAGTGCTTCCGCATTTTCGGGTACAGATACCTTATCCGAACTTACCGCATCTGTGGGATCTGTATCCAAAAAGCTACTGCTACAGCTCGTTGCCAGAAAAAGACCGGCAACAGCTACAAGAATGGATTGTATTTTTATTTTTCTCATAATTTAGTCTGAATTTAGAAAGAAACATTGATACCTCCGGAAATGGTTCGCATAGCCGGATAACGGTAATAAGTAATACCGGTAATTCCCTGTTCAGGGTCCAGTCCTTGATTCCGATGAATGGTAAACAGATTATCTCCTTGCACATACACCTGCACACTGCTCAATGACAACTTACTGATCCACTGTTTGGGCAAGTTATAGGAAAGTGTCAGGTTTTTTAATCGCATATACGAATTATTCTGCAAGAAACGGGTAGAAGCCGAGTTCCAGTTATTAGAAGTAGTACTCAAGGCAGGAACATCTGTATAACGATTGTCGGGCGTCCATCTTCTTAGAATCTCCGTCGACCAGTCGCGTCCTTCCAAGCTACCATTGTGCAGAATCATCGTAATATCACGATTGTAGATATATCCACCGATACTATAGGCAAAGATGGCCGAAAGATCGAATCCTTTCCAGGAAAGAGACGTATTGAATCCGCCATACACCTTCGGAAGAGACGACTTATTGACATAATAATAGTCAGCCGAACTATAATCGTTTGTTGTGACACGTCTTCCGGTCGGATTTTTATTTGCATCTTTCTCATCCATATACCACAGCGGATCTCCATTTTCCGGATCTACTCCTGCCCACTCTATCATGTAGAAATCGTAGACCGAACGGCCTACCTGCAACTTGTTCACGCCACTTCTCGGCATATCCTTCAAAGGAAGGTCCGTCACCTTATTCTTATAATGCGTCAGGTTCATTCCCAGTTTCCATACCCAACCGTTCTGATTAATAATCGTTCCGTTAAGAACCATTTCAATACCCGTATTTTTTAACGCTCCCACGTTTTCGTCAATAGAGCCATATCCCAAAGAAGGAGCTATCGGACGCGAATAAAGCAAATCTTTCGAACGACGGGTAAAGAAGTCGAACGAACCGGAGAAACGGTTGTTAAACAGAGAAAAATCAATGCCGACATTAAAGTTCAGGTTCGTTTCCCATTTCAGATTTGGGGTTGCCATGCGGTCGGACACCAACGCATTTTCTCCCAAGTTGGAAACAATTGAATAAAGCCCTTTGCTTGCATAGTATGTACCCAGGTTGTCATTTCCTTGCGCACCATAACTCATCTTCAACGTCAGGGCAGAAAGCCAGTCTGAAGTGGAAGCCATAAAACTTTCCCGATCGACACGCCATGAAGCACCCAATGACCAGAAGTTTCCCCAACGAGTCTCCGGTGCAAAACGGGAAGAACCATCACGTCGATAAGAAGCAGAGAAGAAATATTTATTCCGGTAGTCATAGAGTAACTGGGTAAGATAACCTACCAAAGCATAATCAATACGATAACCCGAACCTCCTGTCAATTGCGAACCCACTACCAGTTCCGGCATATCAGGTTGCGCCATTTTAGAACGTGAAGCCGTCAGTTCATCATACCGATAAGAGTAAGACTCCATACCGGCAAGAACATTAAAATGATGTTCACCGATAGTCTTGTCATACGTGACAATATTATTCCATGTCCAGGAAAAGGTACGGGTATTCAACCGACTGACACCACCTCCGTTTTCCTTGGCAGGACCCAATTTCGGGTTCGTATAATCCAACGTATTGTAGTTTATCAAATCGAAATTGAAACTTGTCTTGAATTTCAATCCTTCAATAATCGTAGCTTCCAGAAAAGTACGACCGGAAACTTCATCTTTCATCCGCTCCGATTTGTCCAAAGGTAAAGTGGCGGGCAAGTTCCAGTTCGCCATAGAGCCTGAAGGACGGTAAGAGCCGAAATCGTAAATCCGGTTTCCGCTATCATCCAGTTTATAGCTTCCGTCGGCATTCATCTCATAAATCGGATAAAAACCGGGCATTGTACGTCCTGCTGTAATTACATTGCTGGTTTTAGAGTCTGACGATACCGGATAATTCTGCATGGAGTGGGCGAAACTCAAATTGACGCCACCCTTCAACCAAGAAGTTATTTCACTGGTTATATTCGAACGAAGATTAAAACGCTGGTAACCGGATTCGAGTGCTATACCTTTGTCATTCAGGTATCCGGCGGAAAAGAAATACTGATTAGCTTTACCGCCACCGGAAACACTCAAATTCAATTCCGTACGGAGCGCCTGCTGTTCCATAGCGTCGCTCCAGTCAGAATCCCATAACGGACGGGCACCCGCTACCAACTTTCCGTCTGTACCGACAGGCTGTGCATACTGCGGACCATAAGGATTGGGACCTCCGCCCATTAATTTCGTTACCAAATCCTTGGAAGCCTGGGCAGCGGCAGTTGCGGAAGTATAATCCGAGCTTTTGGCATACTGATTGCGCAGCGCTTCCCAATACAATTCAAAGTACTGATTCGTGCTGACACGGTCGTAATCACGGACAGCACGATTGGAACCTCCTAAAGACGCTTTCACTTTTACCGTCGCCTTCGAGTCCTGTTGTCCCTGCTTGGTAGTAATGATAATCACACCATTCGCACCACGCGAACCATACAAGGCAGCCGATGCGGCATCTTTCAGGACAGTCATTGAAGATATATCATCGGGATTGATAGAATTGACACTACCATCGAACGGAACACCGTCCACCACATACAGCGGAGCACTGGAAGCATTAATAGAGCCGATACCACGAATACGGATTTCCGCATCCGTTCCCGGCTGACCGCTTGCCGCACTTGCCTGTACACCGGATACAGTGCCTTCCAATACACGTGATACGCTGGAAGTCTGCAACTTCTCAATCTCGCCTGCCTTCATTGTCGAAGCAGCCCCGGTAAAGCTATATTTCTTGGCGGTAGCATAGGCTACTACCATTACTTCTTCTAGTTCCTTACTTTCGGAGTCCAGCGTCACGTTAATCACATTCCGGTTATTGACCGGTTGTTCCACTGTTTTCATTCCTACAAAGCGGAAAACTAACGTACCGTTGACGGGAGCTTCAATAGAGTAATTTCCATCAATATCGGTAATCGTACCGGAAGAAGCCCCTTTCAGTTGTACGGAAACACCGGGCAGCGGTTCCCCTTCGGAAGTTACTGTCCCCGTCACGCGTTTTTCCTGTTGTGTATTTGCATATATACTTCCTGCAAAAAACAGAAAAAACGCTGCTAATAAATGTAAATAGATTCTCATAATTTTGTGGCTTAATATTTATTTGCTTGCCGTAATTAACAGTATAGAGAAGTTTTTTGTTTAGGAAACGAAACATTTTTTAGATGATTGTTAGCATAAATCAGCGAAAGATAGTACTTTCGTGAAACGAACAACATCTATAACAGTAACGAAGAACCTTATGATGAAACGGCTTATTCTATCTTTCTTTCTGCTGCTGTCACTCTCTTTGCAGGCTCAAACTGAAAAGAGGGACAGTCTCATGAATGACAATATAGAAGCCGACTCACTCACATCCGTCCGACCGAGCGCCTTTAAAAGAGCCATCAAAAAATTCATGAACTTCAGTGATTTCGATACGCTCTATATCAGTCCCAACCGATATAATTATGCGCTAATGGCCACTCATTTCAGCAACTTCGAATACTACTCGGTCAGCAGTGACCTGCCCCAACCTCAAAAGCTCAGTTTCTCCCCCAATCCACATAACAAAATCGGATTGTACTTTGGCTGGAGGTGGATTTTCCTGGGCTGGTCTGTTGATGTGGACGATATTTACAGGAAAACCAACCGAAAGAATAAAGGTACGGAGTTCGACCTAAGCCTTTACAGTTCCAAGCTGGGTGTAGATATTTTCTATCGTCGCACGGGAAACAATTATAAAATTCATAAAATCAGAGGATTCTATGACGAGATTCCTTCCAATTATTCCGAAAACTTCAATGGCCTGAAAGTAGATATCAAAGGCTTGAATTTATATTATATATTTAATAACCGGAAGTTTTCCTATCCGGCTGCTTTTAGCCAGTCAACCAACCAGCGTCGTAATGCAGGTACATTCATTGCAGGTTTTTCTATTTCAAAACACAACCTTGATTTTGATTATGAAGAATTACCCGAGTATATTCAAGAAAAGATGAATCCGGGTATGAAAGTCAATAAAATCAAATACACCAATGCCAATATCAGTTTCGGTTATGCCTACAACTGGGTATTTGCGCGTAATTGCCTGGCTTGTATCTCTCTCACCCCCGCCATTGCCTACAAGGCTTCCGACGTAGATGCGGAAACCCACGAAGGAAAACAATGGTACAGTAAATTCAACCTCGACTTTCTGATTCGCGCAGGCATTGTCTACAATAACGGAAAGTATTTTGTCGGTTCCTCCTTTGTTGGAAAAAACTATAATTATCATCGGAACAATTTCTCTTTGGACAACGGATTCGGCACACTTCAAGTGTATGCAGGCTTCAACTTCCATTTGCGCAAAGAATATAGGAAGAAGAAATAAAAATACATACATCAGAAATCTCCAACTTGCTTGCTTATCCAAAGAATCTTTGTACATTTGCCCCGTTCTTACCTTTAAAACAAGAACCAAATGAAGAAACAACGTCATATACAGACCACACGTACCCTTCTTTCCCGTTTCCGCTACTGGGGCAGGAAGAACTATGCTGCTTTTGCAAGTATGGGACGTGAATTCCAAATCGGTCATCTGCATACCAATGTGGTGGACGTTGCCCTTCGCAAGCAGAATGCTGCACAAACTATCCCTTATCATACATTTATGACACTTCAAGAAATCAAAGACCAAGTGTTGGCAGGCATTGACATATCGCCCGACCAAGCCGCTTGGCTGGCCAATATGGCTGACAGCGAGGCGCTCTATGCCGCCGCGCACGAGATTACCGTCGCACGTGCTTCACACGAATTCGACATGTGTTCTATCATTAATGCCAAGTCCGGCAGATGTCCGGAGAACTGCAAATGGTGTGCACAATCCTCTCACTACAAGACGCAAGCCGAAGTCTACGACCTCCTTCCCGCTAAAGAATGTCTCCGACAGGCTAAATACAACGAAACCCAAGACGTCAACCGTTTCTCCCTCGTCACTAGCGGGCGAAAACCTTCTTCCAGACAGATAACCCAACTTTGTGATACTGTTCGCCATATACGACGACACTCGTCGATTCAGCTTTGCGCTTCCTTAGGACTACTTGACGAAAACGAATTGCATGCATTACACGATGCCGGAATTACCCGCTATCATTGCAACCTGGAAACTGCACCTTCTTATTTCCCGAAACTGTGCTCCACACATACGCAAGAGCAGAAACTGGCTACCCTCAATGCTGCCCGCCGTGTAGGTATGGATATTTGCTGCGGCGGTATCATTGGCATGGGAGAAACAATGGAACAACGGATTGAATTCGCTTTTACGCTGAAAGCACTGAATGTCCAATCCATACCTATCAACCTGCTGAGTCCGATACCCGGAACGCCGTTGGAGAACGAAAAGCCTTTGAGTGAAGAAGAAGTTCTCAGAACAATTGCCTTGTTCCGTTTCATTAACCCAACTGCTTTCCTGCGTTTTGCCGGAGGACGTTCACAACTATCTTCCGAAGCTATGAGCAAAGCGTTATACATTGGTATTAATTCCGCCATTGTAGGTGATTTACTCACTACACTCGGTTCCAAAGTCTCGGAAGACAAGCAAATGATCCTGAAAGAAGGGTATCAGTTTGCCGGCTCTCAATTCGACCGGGAACATCTATGGCACCCATATACATCCACCACCGATCCGCTACCTGTATACAAAGTAAAACGGGCGGACGGAGCCACTATCACCCTCGAAAACGGACGAACACTCATCGAAGGGATGTCATCCTGGTGGTGTGCAGTGCATGGATACAATCACCCGGCATTGAATCAGGCTGCCAAAGACCAATTGGATAAAATGTCTCATGTAATGTTCGGAGGATTGACACATGACCCTGCCATTGAACTGGGTAAATTACTATTACCTTTAGTACCACCCTCCATGCAGAAAATCTTCTATGCAGATTCCGGTTCGGTAGCGGTGGAAGTGGCTCTGAAAATGGCTGTACAATATTGGTATGCAGCCGGAAAACCGGATAAAAATAACTTTGTGACTATCCGTTCCGGATATCACGGCGACACATGGAATGCCATGTCCGTATGTGATCCTGTAACGGGAATGCACAGCCTTTTCGGTGCGTCACTTCCTGTCCGTTATTTTGTTCCGGCTCCTCCATCGCGTTTCGACGGTGAATGGAATCCTCAGGACATCGAACCGCTACGGAAAACAATAGAAAAACATTCGGGGGAACTAGCAGCGCTCATTCTTGAGCCTATTGTCCAAGGAGCAGGCGGTATGTGGTTCTATCATCCACAATATCTTCGCGAAGCGGAAAAGCTTTGTAAAGAGCATGGACTTCTTTTAATCTTTGATGAGATTGCAACTGGATTCGGACGTACCGGTAAACTTTTTGCCTGGGAATATGCCGGAGTAGAGCCGGATATCATGTGTATCGGGAAAGCATTGACAGGTGGATATATGACACTTTCTGCCGTATTGGCTAGTAATCATGTGGCAGATACTATCTCCAATCATGCACCGGGAGCCTTCATGCACGGTCCTACCTTCATGGGGAATCCGCTCGCTTGCGCGGTGGCTTGCGCGTCTGTCCGGTTATTACTCCAATCCGGCTGGCAGGAGAATGTGAAACGAATCGAAACACAATTAAAAGAAGAACTGGCACCTGCCCGGGAACTTCCACAAGTAGCCGATGTAAGGATATTAGGGGCAATCGGAGTAATTGAAATGAAGCGTCCGGTAAATATGGCATTTATGCAACGCCGTTTTGTGGAAGAAGGAATTTGGGTACGCCCGTTCGGAAAGCTCGTCTATCTGATGCCCCCCTTTATCACCACTCCCGAACAACTAAGCAAACTAACGACCGGATTACTCAAGGTAATCAGTGGAGAACGTAATAAAATATACATCAATAACTTATGATATCAGACCATATAAACCAAGAACTTCTTACTCTAAAGGAAAAGAAGAATTATCGCTCTCTCCCACCCCTCATCCACGACGGGCGGAATGTAATTCTGAACGGGCAACGGATGGTGAACCTGTCTTCCAATGATTATCTCGGACTGGCTAATAACATATCGCTGAGAAAGGAATTCCTAAAGACAATAACTCCTGAAACATTCCTGCCTACCTCTTCTTCTTCCCGATTGCTTACAGGCAATTTTACCGATTATCAAGAACTGGAACAACAACTGGCAGCCATGTTCGGAACAGAAAGCGCACTTATATTCAATAGTGGTTATCATGCCAATACAGGGATTCTTCCTGCCGTCAGCAATGCTCAGACATTAATTCTTGCAGACAAACTGGTACACGCCAGTTTGATAGACGGAATCAGGTTGTCATCTGCGAAATGTATCCGGTATCGCCATAATGACTTATCCCAGTTACAGCGATTGATTTCCGAGAATCACAATGCGTATGAGCAAATCATTATTGTCACTGAAAGTATCTTCAGCATGGACGGTGATGAAGCCGACCTTCATGCCCTTGTCCAATTAAAAAAAAGTTATTCCAATATTCTTCTTTACGTGGACGAAGCCCATGCTTTCGGTGTACGGGGAGACAACGGATTAGGATGTGCTGAAGAACAAAATTGCATCAACGATATAGACTTTCTGGTAGGAACATTCGGGAAAGCAATAGCCTCAGCAGGAGCTTACATTGCCTGCCGACAAGTTATCCGGGAATATCTAATCAACAAGATGCGCACGTTTATATTCACAACAGCCCTTCCACCCATTAATATTCAATGGACCTCGTGGATACTAGAACAACTACCCTCTCTCCAAGAGAAAAGGACTCATTTGTTACGGATCAGCAACAAACTAAAGACTGCACTTGTCGACAAAGGATATAACTGTCCTTCGGTAAGCCATATTGTCCCTATGATTGTAGGGGCAAGTGAAAACACTATATGTAAAGCAGAAGAAATCCAACGCAAAGGATTCTATGCATTGCCGGTACGTCCGCCTACGGTTCCTGAAGGGACTTCACGCATCCGCTTCTCATTAACAGCGGACATCACCGAACACGAAATCGACCAACTTATAAAATTGATAAACGGATGAAACAGCATTTTATCATAAAAAATAATCAAAAGCATCTATTGCTTTTCTTCGCAGGTTGGGGAATGGATGAAACTCCATTTTTGCAAATCCGCCCGACCGATAAGGATTGGCTGATTTGTTATGATTATCGTTCATTAGAGTTCGATGCCATCATCTTGCAAGAGTATTCCGAAATTACCCTCATTGCCTGGTCCATGGGAGTATGGGCAGCTTCTCAGATAATGAAACAATATCCATCCCTGCCCCTCTCCCAAAGTATCGCTATCAATGGCACCCCTTATCCTATACATGAAACGAAAGGGATCACTCCTGCCATTTTCGAAGGGACATTGCAAGGTTTGAACGAACAATCCTTGCAAAAGTTTCAAAGACGGATGTGTGGTTCAACAGCCGGTTACAAAACTTTTCAGACAGTAGCTCCCCAACGTTCCATTGAAGAACTCAAGGAAGAACTTGCTGCCATACAAAAGCAATACTTATCATTACCACCTTCGGACTTTGCATGGCAAAAAGCCATCATAGGAAAGAACGACCATATCTTCCTGCCGGATAGCCAATGGCTGGCATGGAGAAACAAAGTGGATTCTCTTGAGTATACAGAAGCCGCCCACTATCAACAAGAACTTTTTGATAACGTAATCATGCATATCAACTAATTATTGATTTATGGATAAACAACTAATTTCAAAACGTTTCTCTAAAGCCATTGCTACCTATCCGCAGGAAGCAAACGTACAGCGGCAGATTGCAGATAAAATGATTCACCTGCTTACAAAACATATATCCTTCCCCTGTTCTAAAGTAATTGAGTTCGGATGCGGTACGGGCATTTATTCCCGTATGCTGCTCCAGGCTCTACGACCGGAAGAATTATTTCTGAACGACCTTTGCCCGGAGATGAAATACTGCTGTGAGGATATACTAAGAAAAGAGCAAGTATCCTTTCTTCCGGGAGATGCAGAAATCGTTCCTTTCCCTACTGGAAGCACATTGATAACTTCCTGTTCCGCGTTGCAATGGTTCGAATCTCCCGAAAACTTTTTCAAAAGATGCAATGCTTTGCTCAATAAACAAGGCTATTTCGCTTTCAGCACTTTCGGGAAAGAGAATATGAAAGAGATACGAGAGCTAACAGGAAGCGGACTCCCTTATCGTTCACGGGAAGAACTTGTAACAGCCCTGTCAACTCACTTTGACATACTCCATTCGGAAGAAGAACTTATTTCTCTTTCGTTTGATAATCCCATAAAAGTACTTTATCATTTGAAGCAGACAGGAGTAACAGGAGTAACCGGCACATCTTCCCAACAACTGCGGACACGCCGTGACTTGCAGTTATTCAGTGAACGTTACACACAAGAATTTACTCAGGACACTTCAGTATCCCTGACTTACCACCCCATTTATATTATCGCAAAAAAGAAAAAAGTATGAAACAGAATGTATATTTCGTAAGCGGCATCGACACCGATGCCGGTAAAAGCTACGCCACCGGATTTCTAGCTCGTGAATGGAACAAGAACGGACAACGTACCATCACTCAAAAATTCATCCAGACAGGAAACGTCGGTCATTCCGAGGATATTGACTTGCATCGTCATATTATGGGAATCCCCTTTACAGAAGAAGACAAGGAAGGACTCACTATGCCGGAAATATTCTCCTATCCTGCCTCTCCACACCTCGCTTCCCAACTGGCTAACCGTCCCATTGACTTCGGTAAAATCAAACGTGCTACGGAAGAATTGAGTGAACGATATGATTATGTCCTACTCGAAGGCGCAGGCGGTTTAATGGTTCCATTAACTACGGAACTTCTGACAATAGACTACATTGCCCAAGAGAATTATCCTCTTATTTTTGTTACTTCCGGGAAATTGGGAAGCATCAATCACACCCTTTTAAGCCTTGAGGCCATACAAAAGCGTGATATTGTACTGGATACGGTACTTTACAATATGTATCCCACCCCAAAAGATAAAACGATTCAGAATGATACGATGAACTTCATTCAAAACTGGTTGAAGAAGTATTTTCCGAACACGAAGTTTATATTGATTCCGGAAATAAAAGACTTATGACTTCAAAAGACTAGCCTCACTATTTAGCAGGCTAGTCTTTTGTTTCTACAGACCACTTATTCGATTACCATGATGCGGTCATTCAACCCAACCTTCATATTATCTTCTATGAACACTTCTTTCACAACGCCGTCGGTCACCGCACGAATCTCATTTTCCATTTTCATGGCTACCAACACACAGAGCGGATCGCCGCGTTTCACGCTATCACCCTTCTTTACGTATGTTTTCAGGATCACTCCCGGCATAGGAGCCTGAACCACCTGACGTCCCACAGCTTCCGCCCCGCTACGGGCATTGTGTATCTTTTCCATTTCTCCCTGCAACTCAATCTGATAAAACTCCCCCTTATTCATTATAGTATATGAATTATTGGAAGAAGGAGAAATCTGTACTCCATGTGAATGATGGTCGATGATGATTGAATGGATAGAGTCACCCCCCATATTGTAATCGACCTCATATACCTTGCCATTGACTGCAATCTTCTTGATTGGCCCATCTTCCAGAATTTCCACCTTATATTCACTATCCGGCATATCCTGAAGTTTGGCATAATATGTAGCCAGTGTTGTACCCATAAGCTATTTCTTTAGTTTTTAGTTTAATAATTATTGGCTGTCATTTGCAACTTACCGTAATATTTCCAGAGCGACTCTCCCACTACCGGAAGCGTCGTTGCACGCGAGGCGGCCTCCTTCTCCCGTTCGTAATGCCTTACTGCGGCAGCTATGACGGCCACCGTCGGATCAGTATTCTGCCGGCGTTTCAAATCTTCCTTATCGAAGCGTGTATCAATAAAAGTAGTATCATACTTTCCTTCCAGAAATGCCGCATTCTTCAATACACGCTGATGGAAAGGAATCGTCGTCTTGATACCCAAAATCTTATATTCGCGCAACGCACGCGCCATATTCGAAATAGCCGATTCGCGGGTACGTCCCCAGCAACAGAGTTTTGCAATCATCGGATCATAATGCAGCGAAACTTCAAATCCGGCATAAGCCGCACTATCCAGACGCAAGTTACGTCCTTCGGGAGCCTCACGAACCGTAATCACGCCGGGAGAAGGCATAAAGTTATTTTCCGGATCCTCCGCATAAATACGGCATTCAATAGCAGCTCCGCTAAACTTTATATCATCCTGTTTATAAGGCAGAGGATTGCCCGCAGCCACGGTTATCATATCACGTACCAGATCGACACCGGTGCATTCTTCCGTCACCGGATGTTCCACCTGCAAACGGGTATTCATTTCAAGGAAGTAGAAATTCTGATCCTTATCCATCATAAATTCCAGGGTTCCGGCACTATAATAACCGATTCTCTTACAGGCTTCCACAGCAACCTTCAGCATTTTCTTCCGAGTATCTTCCTTTACAAAGGGAGACGGAGATTCCTCAATCACCTTCTGATTCCGTCGTTGGATAGAACATTCACGCTCTCCCAGATGAACGACATTACCATATTTATCCCCCATAATCTGTACCTCAATATGATGCGGGTTTTCTATATATTTTTCGATATAGACAGCGTCATTACCAAACGAAGTCCCGGCTTCAGATTGAGACAGACGGAGAGCCGCCTCCACTTCCTCTTCGGAACGTACCAGACGCATCCCCTTCCCTCCACCTCCGGCAAGTGCTTTCAGCATGATAGGATAACCGACTTCCTTAGCCACCTTTTTCACTTCCTCGATTCCCTGCACAGGCGCTTCTGTTCCGGGCACAATAGGAAGTCCTGCTTCACGCATAATTTTACGGGCTTCCGTCTTGATTCCCATTTTAGCTATAATGTCGGCACCCGGACCAATAAAAATCACTCCTTCTTCTTCGCAACGACGAGCAAAATCCGCATTTTCCGACAAGAATCCGTATCCCGGATGAATGGCGGCTCCGGTCTTTTTGGCAATGGACAATATAAGTTCCGGCTTCAGATAGGAAGTATCTTCGGGTGATTCGGAGATACAATAGGCTTCTTCGGCATAACGGACGTGCAAAGCTCCCCGATCTACATGGGTATATACAGCTACCGTTGAAATATTCATCACCCGGCACGTACGAAAGATGCGCATGGCTATTTCACCACGATTAGCTACTAATATTTTCTTTATCATAATCTTTTTCTTTTTAATGAATACTCTCTCCATTCTCAACTCTCCACTTCTTAAAGCGGAATATTCGAATGCTTCCGGGGTGGATTGGACTGCCGCTTGTTGGCAAGCATCTCGAAGCTGCGAATCAGGCGTAAACGGGTCATTGCCGGATCAATCACTTCATCTACATATCCCAGTTCTGCCGCACGGTATGGATTCGCGAACTTTTCCCGATAGTCGTCCTGAAGTTCTTTCCGCTTCTCTGCGGGAGCCTGCGACTTTTCTATTTCTTTCTTGAAAAGGATGTTTACTGCTCCGTCCGGTCCCATTACTGCAATCTCGGCAGTGGGATAAGCCAGGTTCACATCACCACGGATATGTTTGGAACTCATGACGTCATAAGCTCCCCCGTATGCCTTACGGGTGATAACCGTAACTTTCGGAACGGTAGCCTCACAATAAGCATACAGCAACTTCGCCCCGTTACGAATAATACCGCCGTATTCCTGATCTACTCCCGGAAGGAATCCCGGCACATCCACCAATGTCAGCAAAGGTATATTGAAAGCGTCGCAGAAACGGACGAAACGGGCAGCCTTGACAGATGCATTAATATCCAAAGTCCCTGCCAGTACCAACGGCTGGTTAGCAACGACTCCCACCGTCTTTCCGTTCAGACGGATATAACCGGTAACAATATTCGCCGCAAATTCCGCCTGAAGTTCGAAGAAACTGTTATCGTCAGCCACGGCCTCAATCATTTCCTTGATATCATAAGGTTGGTTCGGATTCGTAGGAACCAAGTTAGAAAGTTCCGGAGTCAGGCGAGTGGGCGAATCGCTCGTTGCTACAAACGGAGGTTCCTCCATATTATTTCCCGGCAGATAAGAAATCAGTTCGCGGATATAGTTGATACATTCAATATCATTTTCTGCGGAAAGATGAGCCACGCCGGATTTGGTCATGTGCACGCCTACTCCACCCAGATCTTCCTTGCTCACCTCCTCCTGTGTCACACTTTTCACGACATCAGGGCCGGTAATAAACATATAGCCGGAATTTTTTACCATGAGAATAAAGTCAGTCAGTGCAGGTGAATAAACAGCTCCCCCGGCACAAGGTCCCATAATCGCACTTATCTGCGGAATCACTCCCGACGCCATAGAGTTGCGCAGGAATATTTCGGCATATCCTGCCAGAGAACGGACACCTTCCTGAATACGCGCACCTCCCGAATCATTCAGTCCGATGATAGGTGCCCCCATTTGCATCGCCATATCCATCACCTTGCAGATTTTCTTGGCATGTGTTTCTGAAAGAGCTCCTCCGAACACGGTAAAATCCTGTGCAAAGACATAAACCAGGCGCTTGCCGATCATGCCATAACCGGTGACAACTCCGTCTCCTGCAAACTTCTGCTTCTCCATACCGAAATCGGTACAACGGTGAGTAACCAACTTGTCCAGTTCGATAAACGAACCTTTTTCCAAAAGTAATTCGATACGTTCGCGGGCGGTGAGTTTGCCCACGGAATGTTGTTTTTCAATGCGTGCGTCGCCGCCGCCTTTTTCTGCTTTCCTGTTCAGTTCTTCCAGGTTCTTGATAAGCTCTTTCATAGGCTCTATTTAATTTAAAATTGTATGTGTGTAAAAATAAGCAGTAATAATATAGAATCATTGTCATATTGATTACACAAAGGTATTTTATATAATGAACGCACGACATCCCGAAAATGTTAGCATTTATGCCTTTAAACATCTTTATTTATTCTTCAAGGCATCATTTTTTTTGCAGACGGAGACAACAAACACCCGTTCTTTACTGTTTATCGCGTATCATTTTTAATAAAATCTAGACCCTAACAAAATGAGAACAATTAAATTTTTACTAGCAGCCGGTTTCCTGCTCATGTCCGGTACAAGCATTTATGCGCAAGTACAACGGAACGAAGCCTATCTACCTAAATTCGCTGTCAAGACCAATGCCCTCTATTGGGCAACCTCCACGCCCAACCTCGGCTTCGAAGTGGGACTGGCAAAGAAACTCACCCTCGACATATCGGGTAATTACAACCCGTGGAAATTCGGAGATGACCGCCAGATTAAACATTGGCTTGTTCAGCCGGAACTGCGTTACTGGCTTTGCGAACGTTTCAACGGAAGTTTCTTCGGTCTGCACGGACATTACGGAGAAATGAATGTCAGCAACCTGAATATCTTCGGAATGGGGCACGACCGTTACGACGGGAATGTATACGGAGCGGGTATCTCTTATGGTTATCAATGGATAATAAGCAAACGTTGGAGCATGGAGGCCACCATAGGCGTCGGATATGCCCACCTGAAATATGATAAATACGCCCGTGGCGACGGAGGAGAGAAGCTGGGACATAACAACCGCAATTGCTTCGGTCCAACCAAAGTCGGTTTAAGCTTCATTTATATCATCAAATAATCGAACCTTCCAAAAACTTACAAAGATGAAAAGAAAACTTATCTATCTATTTATAGCCTTTGCCGCCGCAATATTGCCGGCACATGCACAGAAATTTCTGAATGATGAACTCACTCTCTCCAATGTATCGTTATGGCAACAAGGCAACTCGCTCTATGTCGGAATGACTTTTGACATGAGCAAACTGACAATAGGCTCCACCCGAAGCCTCAGCCTGATTCCTTTATTGACAGACGGACAGCACAACGTCCCCCTGCAAGAAATTATCGTCAACGGTAAAAGACGCGAAAAGGCCTATATCCGCGGACTAGCCATTACCAAACAGGAACCGACTGCTCTTATCGTCCCTTATAACAAACGGGAGACTTTTAATTATACACAGATCATTCCATATAAGCCTTGGATGAGCAACGCCTCCTTACAGCTCGTAGAGAATTTATGCGGCTGTGGCAATTATCAGGAGATGAACGCGCAAGAATTAATCACCAACGACGTATCTACCGAAGCCAAACGGTTAAGTGCCATGTCTCCTTTCGTCGCCTATATCCAGCCTACGGTAGAAGTTGTGAAAAACCGTAGCGAACAATATGAAGCTCATCTGGATTTTCCGGTCAACAAATCAGTTATCCTTACCGACTTTATGAATAATCATACCGAACTGGTGAATATTCATTCCATGTTCGACAAGATTCAGAATGATAAGAACTTGACTATAAAAGGAATCGGAATCGAAGGTTTCGCCTCTCCCGAAGGACCGCTGGCCTTCAATGAACAGCTTTCCAAGAAACGTGCGGAAGCCTTGAAAGATTATCTGGTCAAGAATGAGAAAGTTTCTTCCAAACTTTATAAAGTGACTTTCGGCGGCGAAAACTGGGACGGACTGGTGAAAGCTTTAAAGTCCTCGTCCATGAAAGACAAGGAAACTTTCCTGAATATTATCAAGAATACAACTGATGACGCCAAACGGAAACAGGAAATCATGCGTGTGGGCGGTGGAGCTCCCTATCGTAGTATGCTCAAGGAAATCTATCCGGGATTGCGTAAGGTGAATTGTAAGATCAACTATACCGTCGTCAATTTCGACGTAGAACAGGGACGCATCATCATTCGTGAGAATCCGAAGTATTTGAGCCTGAATGAAATGTATCAGGTAGCCAACAGTTATCCGAAAGGTAGCAAAGATTTCGTGAATGTATTCGATATCGCAGTACGTATGTATCCTACCGACCAGGTAGCCAACCTGAATGCCGCCGCCGTCGCCTTATCACAGAAAGACTTGAATACAGCCGTGAAATATATGGAAAAAGCAGACCACACAACTGCCGAATTTATGAACAATACCGGAGTTTACAATTTCCTGAGCGGAGATATCCAACGTGCTATGGCCGCATTCGAACAAGCTGCCAAATTAGGTAACGAAGCAGCTCAGGCGAACCTGAAACAGTTACAGCAAATATTAAATGTGAAGATGAAATAAATAGAAAAATCTATTTGCCGCATCGACCCAAGTGAGACGTTTGTTTGTTATACTCATAACAAATGAACGTCTTACTTTTTAAAACCAGACTATTATGACCTTGATTCTTGCTATCATTCCGGTACTATTATTAATCATATTAATGGCATTCTTCAAAATGCCGGGCGACAAAAGTAGTATCATTTCCTTAGTGGTAACCATGCTGATTGCACTTTTCGGCTTCACCTTTTCTGTGGACAATCTGTTTTATTCCTTTCTATACGGAGCGTTAAAAGCTGTCTCCCCTATTTTAATCATTATACTAATGGCTATTTTCAGCTACAACGTATTGCTGAAAACAGAAAAAATGGAGACTATAAAGCAACAGTTCGCTTCCATTTCCACCGATAAGAGTATTCAGGTATTGTTATTGACTTGGGGATTCGGCGGATTGCTGGAAGCGATGGCGGGATTCGGAACGGCAGTTGCTATTCCGGCAGCGATTCTTATCAGCCTGGGGTTCAAGCCGATATTCTCGGCTACGGTCAGCTTGATAGCGAATAGTGTGGCTACTGCTTTCGGAGCTATCGGAACGCCGGTGCTCGTACTGGCAAAGGAGACGAATCTGGATGTTCTGAACCTTAGTACCAATGTCGTATTGCAATTATCAGTCCTCATGTTCCTTATTCCGTTTGTATTGCTTTTCCTTACCGACCCCAAACTGAAATCACTCCCCAAGAATCTGTTCTTGGCTTTATTGGTAGGCAGTGTTTCTTTAATCAGCCAATACCTCGCAGCCAGATATATGGGAGCGGAATCTCCGGCTATCATCGGAAGCATCCTGTCTATCATCGTCATCGTCCTTTATGGCAAACTGACTGCATCCAAAGAAGAAAAGGCACGGAAAAGCTCGTTGAAGACGAAAGATATTCTGAATGCATGGAGTATTTATCTGCTTATTCTCGTCCTTATTATTCTTACAAGCCCACTATTCCCGGGATTGCGCCATACATTGGAAAATAACTGGATAACGAAAATCAGTCTGCTTATCAATGCTTCTACCGTAAATTACACTATTTCATGGCTGACTCATGCGGGAGTATTGCTTTTCGTGGGTACTTTTATCGGCGGATTGATACAGGGAGCAAAAGTAAAGGACTTGTTCACCGTACTTTGGAATACGGTGAAACAGTTGAAAAAAACTTTCGTCACGGTTATCTGCCTGGTCGGATTATCCACCATTATGGACGCTTCGGGAATGATTGCCGTTATTGCCACGGCACTCGCCACTGCTACCGGAAGTTTATATCCGCTGTTCGCACCGGTCATCGGTTGCCTGGGAACATTTATTACCGGAAGCGACACCTCATCCAATATCCTTTTCGGCAAACTGCAAGCAAGTGTAGCGGGACAAATTCATGTCAGCCCCGATTGGCTTTCCGCTGCAAATACGGTAGGGGCTACGGGCGGTAAGATTATCTCCCCGCAAAGTATCGCTATTGCCACTTCCGCCGGAAACCAGCAGGGTAAAGAGGGGGAAATCCTGAAAGCAGCTATTCCGTACGCATTAACTTATGTGCTAATTACCGGAATTATCGTCTATATTTTCAGTTAGTTCCCGAAAAGTATTTCTTTGTCGGAATAATTTTAATTCCATGAGGTTCTTCTTCAAATTTGGTGGTAAAATTAATTAAGAAAATAATAATTTGATAGTTGATAGTCGATAGTATTCTCCATTCTCCTCCTTCGGGAAGGAGGAGTACCCGTAGGGGGAGGTGGTAGGTGAATGCGTAAGTCGGTTATTATCAACAT
>NZ_MNQN01000119.1:0-44218 GCF_001915455.1 Bacteroides sp. 43_46
GCAATCGACCACTCTGCCACCTCTCCAAAACTCCTTTATCAGAAGTGCTTTCCGTTGAAAGCGGTGCAAAGGTACGAATCATTTTTAAATCTGCAAACAATCTGACACTTTTTTCGTGAATTAATCGTATTTTTGTGCCCAGTTATAAGGAATAAAGATATGATATACCCTCAAAATTTTGAGCAAAAGACAGGATTCGACCAGATAAGGCAGTTACTGAAAGACAAGTGTCTTAGCACTTTAGGCGAAGAAAAAGTTTCAGACATGGGCTTTTCCGAACAATATGAAGTAGTAGAAGAGAATTTAAACCAGGTAACCGAGTTTGTTCGCATCATTCAAGAAGAGGACGGATTTCCCGACCAATTTTTTTTCGATGTCCGCCCTTCACTGAAACGGGTACGGATAGAAGGAATGTATCTGGACGAACAGGAATTATTCGACTTGCGCCGTTCACTAGAGACCATTCGTGATATCGTCCGTTTCCTGCATCGGAACAATGAAGACGAAGAAGAAAGTGATAGCCCCTACCCCAGTCTGAAACGACTGGCGGGAGACATTGCCGTATTCCCCCAATTGATTGGAAAAATAGACGGTATCCTCAATAAATATGGAAAGATAAAAGATAATGCTTCTACAGAACTGGCTCGTATCCGCAGAGAATTAGCCAATACAATGGGAAGTATTTCCCGCTCGTTGAACAGTATTCTGCGCAGTGCGCAATCCGAAGGATATGTAGATAAGGACGTAGCCCCTACCATGCGCGACGGTCGCCTGGTTATCCCTGTCGCTCCGGGCCTCAAACGTAAGATTAAAGGAATCGTCCACGATGAATCGGCAAGCGGAAAAACCGTATTTATCGAACCGGCGGAGGTTGTAGAAGCAAACAACCGCGTCCGCGAACTCGAAGGAGACGAAAGACGGGAAATTATCCGTATCCTGACGGAATTCTCCAATGTGTTGCGCCCGTCTATTCCGGAGATACTCCAGTCGTATGAATTTTTGGCAGAAATTGATTTTATCCGTGCGAAAAGTTATTTCGCCATACAGACCAACAGTCTGAAACCCGCCATAGAAAATGAACAGTTACTGGACTGGACTATGGCCGTACATCCCTTGTTACAACTGTCGCTAGCCAAGCATGGGAAAAAGGTCGTACCTTTGGACATAGAATTAAACAAGAAACAGCGTATTCTCATTATCTCCGGTCCGAATGCCGGAGGTAAATCAGTCTGTCTGAAAACGGTAGGCTTATTGCAATATATGTTACAATGCGGCATGTTGATTCCGATGCACGAACGCAGTCATGCAGGTATATTCAGCAGCATTTTCATAGATATCGGTGATGAACAGTCTATCGAAGACGATTTGAGTACCTACTCCTCTCACCTCACCAATATGAAGATAATGATGAAAAGTTGCAATGAACGTAGCCTCATCCTGATTGATGAGTTCGGAGGAGGTACGGAGCCGCAGATTGGAGGTGCCATTGCCGAAGCTGTACTGAAACGTTTCAACCAGAAAAGGACTTTCGGAGTGATTACCACCCACTACCAGAATCTGAAGCATTTTGCAGAAGACCATGAAGGCGTAGTCAACGGCGCCATGCTTTACGACCGCCATTTAATGCAGGCACTCTTCCAATTGCAGATCGGTAACCCGGGAAGCTCCTTTGCTGTAGAGATCGCACGGAAAATCGGATTGCCGGAAGATGTAATCGCTGACGCCTCGGAAATTGTAGGGAGCGAGTACATCAATGCCGACAAATATCTTCAGGATATCGTGCGCGACAAACGTTACTGGGAAGGGAAACGCCAAACGATCCGCCAACGGGAGAAGCACATGGAAGAAACGATCGCCCGCTATCAGACTGAAATGGAAGAACTGCAAAAATCACGGAAAGAGATTATCCGGCAGGCTAAAGAGGAAGCGGAACGAATGTTACAGGAATCGAATGCCCGTATTGAAAATACGATCCGTACCATTAAAGAGGCACAGGCAGAAAAAGAAAAGACCCGCATGGCCCGTCAGGAGCTGACTGACTTCCGTACTTCTTTGGATGCATTGGCTTCCAAGGAACAAGAAGAAAAAATGGCTCGGAAAATGGAGAAACTGAAAGAGAAACAGGAACGGAAGAAGAATAAAAAGAACGAGCAGAAAGCGGCAAGTTCCTCAACAACCGCTACTCCTAAAGTGGCTCCTATCTCCGTTGGCGAAAATGTGAAAATTAAAGGCCAGACCAGCGTCGGGCAGGTAATGGAAATCAGTGGCAAGAATGCAATCGTCGCCTTCGGAAGTATCAAGACAACCGTCAAGTTGGACCGTCTCGAACGCTCCAACGCGGCCCCCAAGACGGAAAGCATGGCCAAAAGTACCTTTGTCAGCAGCCAGACACATGACCAGATGTACGAAAAGAAACTTAGTTTCAAACAAGATATCGATGTGCGTGGGATGCGCGGAGACGAAGCGTTGCAAGCAGTCACTTATTTTATTGACGATGCCATATTGGTCGGCATGGACCGTGTACGTATTCTTCACGGAACAGGAACAGGAATCCTTCGTACACTCATCCGCCAATATCTGTCCACCGTACCGAGTATCCGCCATTATGCCGACGAGCATGTGCAGTTCGGAGGTGCCGGAATCACAGTAGTAGATTTTGATTGACCCGGATATAAGACATATTGTAAACAAAACGTCGCAAGAACTTGTTCTCATTTAGAAAACCACTACCTTTGTTGCGGTGGTTTTCTAAAACGAGAATAAAGCATGAAAAATAACCTATTAAGCGAAAAGCTCATTTACACAGGGGACAGCCTTACTCCTACCCACATTCATCTCTGCACCTACAATGCCACTGAGATGCAGGAAAGCTCCGGCGACACCTTCCAATCCGTCAAAGCAACATTAGACAGTGCGCGAATCAACTGGTTGCAAGTGCATGGTTTAAAAGATACGGAAACAATCCGCGAGATTTGCGCTCATTTTGAAATAGACTTCCTTGTTTTGCAGGATATCCTGAACGCAGACCACCCGACTAAAATCGAAGAACATGATAAATATATCGTTCTCATCCTGAAATTATTCTATCCCAACACCCATAAGGAGGAAAACGAACTGGACGAACTGCTCCAACAGCAAGTCTGTGTCATTCTGGGAAGCAACTATGTGCTAACCTTTCTCGAACAGGAAACCGACTTCTTCGATGATATTAACGCTGCCTTACGCAATGATGTACTGAAAATACGTAGCCGTCAGACGGATTATTTGCTCAGTGTACTGCTGAACAGTATAATGACCAATTACATCTCAACAATTTCTTCTATCGACGATGCCCTCGAAGATCTTGAAGAGGAGTTGCTGACTATCACCGACGAAAATGATATAGGTATCCAGATCCAGTCACTCCGGCGTCAATATATGCTGATGAAGAAATCCATTCTTCCCCTGAAGGAACAATACGTAAAACTGTTACGGGCGGAAAACCTGCTTATCCATAAAGTAAACCGTGCGTTCTTCAATGACGTGAATGACCATTTACAGTTCGTTCTCCAGACTATTGAAATCTGCCGTGAAACGCTTTCTTCATTAGTCGATCTATATATATCCAACAATGACTTACGCATGAACGACATCATGAAACGTCTGACCATTGTATCCACTATCTTCATCCCTCTCACCTTTTTAGTCGGAGTATGGGGAATGAATTACAAATGGATGCCGGAGCTTGATTGGCGATACGGATATTTATTTGCATGGATTTTAATGGGAGTTATCGGTATTGTTGTATATTTGTATTTTAGAAAAAAGAAATGGTATTAATTAAGCACACATAACTCATGAAATCAATTAAAGAGCTATATCGAATCGGTACTGGTCCTTCCAGCAGTCACACAATGGGTCCACGCAAAGCTGCAGAAATGTTCGTAGAACGTCATCCGGATGCAGCCTCTTTCAAAGTAACACTCTATGGAAGTCTCGCCGCTACCGGAAAAGGGCACATGACGGATGTAGCCATTATAGACACACTCAAAACTACCGCCCCGGTAGAAATCATCTGGCAACCGAAAGTCTTTCTTCCTTTCCACCCGAACGGAATGACATTTGCCGCTTTCGACGCCAACAACAAGATTCAGGAGAATTGGACAGTTTATAGTATCGGCGGAGGCGCACTAGCTGAAAACAACAGCAATCCGACAATTGAAAGTCCTGAAGTATATGGGATGAACAGTATGACGGAAATTCTGGAATGGTGCGAACGTACCGGAAAGAGTTACTGGGAATATATGAAAGAGTGCGAGAATGAAGATATCTGGGATTACCTCGCTGAAGTATGGGATACAATGAAAGAAGCCATCCACCGCGGACTGGAAGCGGAAGGAGTGCTCCCCGGCCCATTGAACCTGCGACGGAAAGCTTCTACCTATTATATACGTGCTACCGGATACAAACAGTCCCTTCAATCGAGAGGACTCGTATTCTCTTATGCACTGGCGGTAAGCGAGGAGAACGCTTCGGGGGGAAAGATAGTAACTGCCCCCACCTGTGGTTCCTGCGGTGTCATGCCTGCCGTACTTTATCACCTGCAAAAGAGCCGTGATTTTAGCGATATGCGTATTTTGCGTGCATTGGCTACTGCCGGACTGATCGGAAACATCGTCAAATTCAATGCGTCTATCTCCGGCGCGGAAGTAGGTTGCCAAGGTGAAGTAGGCGTTGCCTGTGCCATGGCATCGGCAGCAGCCAACCAATTATTCGGAGGTAGTCCGGCACAAATTGAATATGCAGCAGAAATGGGATTGGAACATCACTTGGGTATGACTTGCGACCCTGTATGCGGATTGGTACAGATTCCCTGCATCGAACGGAATGCCTACGCTGCCGCCCGCGCACTCGACGCAAATCTTTATTCCGCCTTTACGGACGGTATGCATCGTGTATCTTTCGACAAGGTAGTGCAAGTGATGAAACAAACCGGACATGACCTTCCCTCACTCTACAAAGAGACGAGTGAAGGAGGATTGGCCAAAGATTACCAGCAAATGTAAACCTACAATTATAGTGACGCTATCTTATCGGAAGACCGTCACTATACTAACAAAAGAGTGACGCTATCCTGACAAGATACCGTCACTCTTTCCATTTCAGTTAAATGGATAAGAAATTATTCAGCCGGAGGCCAAATCGTATCATCCCCATTACTGATATCCTTTTCGTGCAGCAATCCACCATCCTGCGAGAAAACCAGTGAATAGCGCCGGCTTCCCTGCTTCACCTGAATGACAGATTCCGTAGGATTCTGCGGATAAACGAGTACATAGACATCGGTCACCACCCAAGAACTGTATTTGGTATTATTGAAAGCAGTATATACAGCCGGAACTAAACTATCTATACTTTCCAGTTCATTTTCTGTCATCAGCCAATTCGCATTCCCGTCAAACCAGACTTCCAGTTCGTCATCGGCCACCCAGCAATCGGCCACATAATACACATCTTTCATTTCCCATTCTATATTCTGAGCTGCCGGATATAATTGTTTCAAGGCTTCCGTAATATTGGAAGGCGGATTGAAAGCCGGATCATCATCTTCATCGGAACAGGCACCGAATGAAAGGGCAGCCAACATCAGAACCACCGCCCAGGCGCCAAACTTAAATCTCAACATAGTTACTTTTTTGGTTCAGGTTTATTATTATACTATCACTTATACTTAATCGTCCGCTTTAACAAACTTCCCTTTCTTGTCAAACTTGAAAGAGACGCCTGTGGACAATTCAACTTCATATCCCTTACGGTCACGCTCCACTTTCGTCACTCCTTCAGCAGCAAAATTATGTGCTTTCAGATAATCAACGGCAAAGTTCGGAACAATACTTGCAGGAATCACCTGTCCTTTTCGGGCACTTACTTCTTCCCAGTTTCCCTTGCTGTCGAATTCTATTTCCGTACCGTCTGTCAGTAACACCTCATATTTGGTAGCCTCCAGCATTTCCTTATCAATCTTGATATGAGACACTTCGGGTTTAGTAAAATGACGGTTAATAAAATTGCGTGCCGGAAGCGGTAACTGATTCATGTCTTTAGTTATCACATCAGCAGCCCATGAAAATTGTACGGCAACAATAGCCAACACGAGTAAAGATAGAATTTTCTTCATAATCATTATTTTTTTAACGTTAATACTATACTTTATTTTATACAGCAAATAACGATACAGATTTAGGAAAGATTTGGGAATAACCGAAGAACAGTCTTTTTTTGTGTTCTTTAACTTTCAGTCCTCGGTATACAAATAAAAACAGGACAGCAAATTTATCAACGGTACAAAAATATGAAAGGCAACCTTTTTCGGTTGCCTTTCGTTTGTCTCAAATGTTTTCACATTTGTGCTATTCTACTAAAAAGCCTGTTCACAGGCTTAATCGGGTGTTTCTTCTTCATACGCGTCTTCCAGCATATCAACTTTCTGAATACTCATCTTTCCGTCGGCGGTTATCGTTATGGAAAGCGGGACATACAAATCCGTCTGCGGATAGCAGACACTCGCTGCATATACAATGCCTTGCGGAGTTGTTTTATCATATACGATTCCTTCGAGCACGGACTTTGCCAGAAAGTCGGCATCCACTACCGAAGAAAAATCATTCTTGGTGAAGGTCTTGTTGAACACTGATTCACCGCCGCGCGTCAGACGCAGCACGATTTTATTATCCATATACGTATCCCCCATTTCATTGGTAACATGAGGCAGGCTCTCGTCCGGTGTACGGGAAACGAAAGAACGATAATCCTTCCCTTTGAATTTGATGTCTATTTCACTTTTAGAAGTCTGCATCCGTTGTATTCCACGGGCGTCTACGCTATCCTGCGTTGCCAATACCGACTCCTTTTTCGAGTTTACTTTACCGCCACAAGCAGTCACAGCCACAACCAGCGGCAACAAAAGCAGATAAATAAGCTTTTTCATCCTGAAGTTTTCTGTTTATAAATAGACGACAAAGGAACAAAAAGACGGTGAGATTTACAAGAGTAACCGGCATTTTTCCTACATTTGCAATAAAGAACAAAGTTATTTGCAATAATTACTGATTTAAAAACCTGCAAACCTGACAATATGTGCCAACGAATGATAACGATTCTTTTTCTTGTCTGTGCATTCTGTATAGGCGGCAGTGCATACGGGCAGAAAGTGAATTATCAACAATTCGAGAATATCTACCTCGGTGCCGAAGCATCGGTCATCAGTTGCTTCCTGCAAGACAGCGAAGGGTTGATATGGATAGGTTCCAACAAAGGGTTATTCAGTTACGACGGATATTCCACACAGCAGCACTTCACTTATGGAGAACGCAATAACACGCGCATTTACTGCGGAATAATAGCAGACAATACTTATTTATATTTAGGGACAGATAACGGAATCCTCGTCTACAACTACCGGACGGACAAATACGAACAACCGGAAACGGATTTCCCGACAGATGTACGGACAATGGCGCTTCAAGGAGACACCTTATGGATAGGTTCGTTGAACGGTCTGTATACGTATCAACTCAACACAAAGAAACTGGCTTCACTCGACAGTAAGAGCAACGGACTTCCCCATCACACTATTTATTCTATCATCCGCACAACGGACAATCAGATATATGTAGGCACCTACAATGGTTTATGCCGATATATAGAGGAAAGCGGAAAGTTTGAAAATATCCCGTTGCCCGTCAACCGGAGCGTGAGCAATCTCTTTGTCAACTCTTTGTTGGAAGATACGTCCCGCCAATGTATCTGGATCGGAATGGAAGGATCTCTTTTCCAATATACTCCGGCCACGGGACTAATGAAACCGATAGATGCCTTCCACAACAATTCCATTAAATCACTGGCTTTGGACGGGGATGGAAATTTATTAGCGGGTACCGATAACGGACTTTATGTTTACCAGAACGATAATGGGACACTGCAACACATCGTACACGACTCCCGCAATATCCAGTCGCTAACCAACAATATTATCTGGAATATATTTGCCGATCAGGAACAGAACATCTGGCTGGGAACGGATTACGGCATCTCCCTTTCACGCTACAACAGTGCATTGCAATTCATTCCTATCTCGCAAATCACGGGTACAGGAGACGGAAACCAGTTTTATTCCCTGTTCCGGGATTCCAAAGGGTTCTACTGGTTCGGAGGAACTAACGGAGTCATCCGTTTTACCAACCCCACCGGTAACAAGCACGACGCTGTCTGGTACAGAATGGGAGATAAGCACCATCCGTTGTCCCACAACCGTATCCGACACATCTACGAAGACAGAGAACAACAACTCTGGATAGCCACGGACGGCAGTATTAACCGTTACGACTACAAGACTCACCAATTTGTACACTACAACATCGTAGACAGCACAGGAACAAACAACACCAACTGGGCTTATTACCTGTTTGAAGACACCGACGGAAAACTCTGGATAGCAACCTGCCTCGGAGGTATTTTTGTAGTAGACAAACAAAAACTGGTACAATCTTCCGGCGGAACCTACATAGCCGAGCAGAACTATTCCACTCGCAACGGCCTGTCAGGAATGTTCATCAACCAAATTGTTCCCGATGCGGAAGGTAATGTATGGGTATTGCTCTACAACAGCAAAGGAATAGACAAAATCAATCCGCGCACGCAGCAAGTAACCAAATTGTTTGCCGAAGAGTTGAGCGGTGAAAAGAGCCCGAATTATCTCCTACGAGATGAGGACGGTATGCTCTGGGTAGGATTTCACGGTGGGGTCATGCGCATCAATCCCCAAGATTCCGGTCAGCAAAGTATTACCTTCGGCAGCTTCAGTAACAATGAAATTCTGTCTATGACTTCCGTAAAAGAGCATATCTGGATTTCTACAACCAACGGGCTTTGGATTGTCGACCGGAAAACAATGGATGCACGCCAACAGAACATGACAGACAAGCGTTTCACAAGTCTTTTCTTTGACCCGAAAGACGAAAACATCTATTTGGGAGGTGCGGACGGATTCGGTATTTCCCGGCCGGACATACAGGCTATGAATCAACCGGAACGCCCGATCCTGCTGACTGCTTTATATATCAACAACCAGTTGATGTCTCCGCACACCGGAGAAAGCATACCTAATATCCGTTATACGAACTCTATCGAACTGGCATATAACCAGAATAATCTGGCTTTCGAACTTTCCGACCTCCCCTATTCGCTAGAGGAAAAGCATGAATTTGTCTATCGGCTGGAGGGAATGGACAAAGAATGGAATTTCCTGAAATCGAATACAAACCGCATTACATACAGCAACCTCAACTACGGAGATTATCAATTAATTATCAGTAAGGTGGAAAAGAGTGGCCACCCGTCCGAACATCCTTATATTTTGAATATCAAGATCCTGCCTCCGTGGTATTATACGGTTTGGGCAAAGGTGATTTATGTTCTTTTGTTCCTCAGCCTCATCATCTGGACAATCAATTTCTTCCGCGTCAAGAACCGGTTGAAAATGGAACGTATGGAGAAAGAGAAGATTCTGGAACAGTCACGCCAGAAAATGGCTTTCTTCAGCAACCTGTCCAATGAGCTAAAGACACCGCTTAGCCGGATTATTGCACCCGTGAGCCAGCTGCTCCCTGCGACGGAGGAAGCGCACGAGAAACAGACATTGGAAGAAGTGCAACGCAATGCGATGAAGATTAATTCGCTGATTCATCAGGTGCTCAACTTCAACCGTATAGAAGATAACGAAGATTCACTACTAATACTGTCGCGTATCGAACTTGTGTCATTCAGCCACAGTCTGTTCTCCGTCTACGAAGAAGACAAGCGGCTGACTTTCCTTTTCGAGACAAACAAAGCGAAGATTTATGCCGATATGGACGCTATCAAACTGGGAGTGATACTAGACAGTCTGCTTTCAAATGCAGTGAAATTCACTCCGGACGGCGGCAGTATCCGGTTGTCTCTTTTCTATCGCGAAGAAACCGGCTTAGTGGATATCTGTGTATCGGACACAGGATCGGGAATCCCGCCGCGGGACATTCCTTACATCTTCCAACGTTTTTTCCAATCCCCCCACTCCGGTAATAAGGAAGGTACGGGTATCGGGCTTTATCTGGTAAAAACTTACACAGAACTGCACGGCGGACACATCACCGGCGTCACCTCCGAAGAAGGAAAAGGGACTTCCGTCGGATTGAATATTCCCGTCATAGCAGTGGAGGAAGAGGAAATCCCCGCGACACAGGAGAAGAAGCGACTGGAATCGTTGCCCGTACTCAAACCGATTGAAGCGGAATCGCAGGACGAGAAATTCCTGTCGAATATAATTCGCCTGATTGAAGACCATCTTTCGGAGTCGGAACTGAATGTGAATGCTCTTTGTGAATTATCCGGTATCAGTAACAAACAGATTTACCGGAAAATTAAGCAATTGACCGGAATGTCTCCCGTAGAATACATCAAGTCAATCCGGATGAAAAAGGCTGCCATGTTATTGCAGCAAAAGAAGTTCACCGTTGCCGAAGTAATGTATATGGTGGGCTTCTCCAACCATTCTTATTTTTCCAAATGTTTTCAGGCTGAGTTCGGAAAAACGCCGAAGCAATATATGCAGCCTGCTGTTGACGAAGAAAATCACAATAAATAAAGCACTTGCGGGTGAGGATGAGGCATTAATTGCTGTGTTTTTACCTTTCATCATGTAGCGCTTTGTCCATTGCAACCTATCATCTTTCTTCCGGTCTATTGTTAGATAAATCCTGTTGCATTAGAAGTTAACTTTTTCCGGTCTAACGGTTAAGTTGTTTTTGATAGTATATAAACTATAAACGCAAGTTCTAATTATATAAACGCAAGCTTCATTTTTATAAATGCAAGTTGCGTTTATAAAAATGAAGCTTGCGTTTATAGTTTGCAGCAGACGGAAAGAAAATTTGCCGTTAGACCGGAGAAAATTTGTAAAGGAGGGAAAGAAATTTATCTATAAGTAGATTGCATGGAAGAACGGTAACAACCAGTTCATATTCTACGGTTATTCTGTGCAAGAGGTGAAATAGACGAACCTCATAAAAGCACATATTGGAACTAATTATGGCCTAATCGCGGCTGAAAAGCACCTTTCGTCCTATTTTTATCCTTATATGTCCAATCTGTGCTTTCATCAAATCAGCACCTATCTTATCTTTGCCGGTATAAATAACCCGCCAAATTTGATAGCATGAAAAGACAGTTTATTCTTACCTTTATTTGTCTGTTGTTTACCTTCACCGGTATGCAGGGGAAAGTAACTACACCTATAATATATATAGATGGAAACGGAGTGATGCGCTGGAGCGACACCCACGAAGAGGCCTCTTTCTTCGGAGTAAACTACACCCTGCCTTTTGCCCATGCCTACCGCGCACTCGGCTATTTGGGAGTCGACCGCAAAGCTGCCATAGATAAAGATGTATATCATCTCTCCCGCTTGGGACTGAATGCTTACCGTATTCATCTATGGGACGTGGAGCTGACAGACGGGCAAGGTAATCTCCTTGAAAACGAGCATATTGACCTCATGGATTATCTAATTGCCAAACTTAAGGAGCGCAATATCCATATTGTCATCACCGCACAGACTAACTTCGGAAACGGATACCCCGAACGGAATATACAAACCGGCGGTTTCTCTTATAAATATGATAAATGCGATATGCATTCTAATCCGGAAGCGATTGCCGCACAGGAAACTTATCTCCGCGACTTGGTGAAACATACTAATCCTTATACAGGACTGGCTTATAAAGACGATCCTTCTATCGTAGGTTTTGAGATCAATAACGAACCCTGCCATTCCGGTACGAAAGAAGAAGTAAAAGCCTACATCAACCGTATGCTGAAATCAATGAGCAAGGCGGGAAACCGTAAACCAGTATTTTATAATGTAAGTCACAACGGATATGTGGCAGAAGCCTATTATGAAACGACTGTTCAGGGAACTACCTATCAATGGTATCCTATCGGGCTCGTATCCGGACAAACACAACAAGGGAATTTCCTTCCTTACGTAGACCGTTATGACATTCCTTTCGCCGGAAAAGTGAAAGAATTCAATAAGAAAGCACGGATGATTTATGAATTCGATCCGGCGGATATTATGTACTCTTATATGTATCCGGCCATGGTAAGGACTTTCCGCACGGCCGGTTTCCAATGGATTACGCAGTTTGCTTATGACCCGATAGACCTTGCGTTCGCCAATACGGAGTATCAGACTCATTTTCTGAATCTTGCCTATACTCCGAATAAGGCTATCAGCATGAAAATTGCCGCCGAAGCTGCACGGAGTTTGAAAAGAGGAGAATCGTATGGGAGTTATCCTCAGGATACCATATTCGGTAATGGCTTTCGCGTCAGCTATGCGGAAGATTTAAGCGAGTTGAATAATGGAGAGAAGTTTTATTACTCTAATCAGACACATACACCACCCAAAGATGCATCAAAGCTGGTTTCAATCGCCGGATGCGGAAGCTCGCCGATAGTGGACTATGAAGGTACGGGAGCTTATTTCATTGATTGCCTTGAATCAGGAGTATGGCGACTCGAAGTAATGCCGGATGCGGTAGTAGTCAATGACCCTTTTGCCAAGCCGTCACTCAAAAAAGAAGTAGTCAGCATTATCTACGGTACTTGGGATATGGCATTACGAATTCCGGATTTGGGCAAAGTGTTTACTCTCACAGCTCTCGACAAGAAGAACGACCGGAAAGAAGAAACAGTGACGAATGGAGTGATTTGCGACCTTCGTCCGGGGGTTTACCTGTTGAAACGAAACGGTTGTACCCCGCAACAGAACTGGAAAGCTGATTCACGTTGGAATTCGATTCGTATCGGAGAGTTTGTAGCTCCCACTCCCCGTACTATGGATTATAAGGTCACTCATACTCCGGCAAGCATTGCCGAAGCAGGCAAAGCATTGATTATTAATGCGCAAGTAGCAGGAAGCGTTTTTCCGGATTCTGTCATTATATACACGGATAAGGTGTCTTTTTGGAACGAGCATAACCCGTATATAAAGATGAAACGTACAAGCGGCTATACATATCAGGCTATCCTGCCCGCTGCAGATATAAAGGAAGATTGTTTCAAGTATAACATCATCGTCTGCCGGGGCGACAGCACCCATACTTATCCCGCCGGAAATTCCGTCACCGGAAGTTCCTCGGGAATCCAAGGAAGTCCATTGGACTGGAACTATACTTCCGATTTCTACTGGACTACACGTGTTGTCGCTTCTGGTAGTGCGATACAACTACTGAAAGTAACGGATACAGATAGCCGGATAGAAGCATATACACTTCCTGAATGGAACGACCTGCAACGTACCTTACTTGATTCTTCTCCGACTGAGAAGCCGTTGCTCCGGTTCTGTTTCACACCGAAAGGAAAAAATCCGCAACACTTCCTCCGCGCATTCGTAAAAGATGAAATCGAAGGAAGAAAAGATAAAGTGAAAAGTTGCACTACGCTCTGTATTCGTGTAAATAGAAACAAACCTCTTCCGCAAGGACTCAGCGCATGTTTTGTCACTTCGGACGGATATACCTACAAAAGTCTCTGCCCTGCTCCGTCAGCAGAAGGCATTGTACGGATTCCTCTGAAAGAACTGCGTCTAACGGATACCGCATTGTTGCCCATAGCTTATCCGACATTCCTGAAACAGTATTTCCACCCGGAGACGGTAATTCCTTTCCGACCGGAGAAGATAGAGAAACTGGAACTGTCAATGCCTGGAACCGGCAAACCAACCGTAGAGATTGAACTTGGAGACGTGTGGCTGGAATAGCCGGATATGTTCACCCAGCGTCCCAAACAATAATAATACAATAAATCTATTATCAATAACACATTAATTATGAACAGGAATATCTTAAATCTACGCCAACTGACTGTACTCCTTATATTGTGTACAGCCTTTTTAGGAGGTATCATTCCTGCCTTTGCCCAACAGGGCGGCAAGAAAATCACCGGACAAGTGATTGATGAGAACAAAGAACCGATGATCGGAGTAAGTATCCTCATCGTGGGCACTTCTACCGGTACGGTTACCGACTTTGACGGTAACTACACATTGAACGTACCGCAGGGCAACAAAGAGTTGCAATTCTCTTATGTGGGATATGAGACTAAAATAGTTGCCCTTCCTACAAGCGGCTCTGTACTGAACGTACAGATGAAAAGTGATTCACAGGTATTGAGTGATGTAGTTGTTATCGGATATGGAACGCAACGAAAAAGCGACCTGACCGGTTCGGTAACAAACGTCAGCAGCAAAGACTTCAATATGGGACTGGTCAGCTCTCCCGAGCAACTGATTAACGGAAAAATCTCCGGCGTGCAGATTATGTCCAATAGTGGTTCGCCTACGGCGGGAAGTACCATCCGTGTGCGTGGCGGTGCCTCACTGAATGCCAGCAACGACCCGTTGATTGTTTTGGACGGTGTTCCTTTGGAACAGGGTGGTATCAGCGGGAACGACGGAAACTTTCTGAGCCTCATCAACCCGAACGACATTGAAAGTATGACCATTCTGAAAGATGCTTCTTCCACCGCTATCTACGGTTCGCGTGCATCCAACGGGGTAATCCTTATCACTACCAAGAAAGGGACTTCGGACAAACTGCAAATCACATTCAGCACTACCAACTCCATTCAGACACGCACCAAACTGGCGGATATGTTAAGCTACGACCAATTTGTCAACACGATTCGGACACAAGGAACTTCTGCCCAGCAAGCTCTGTTGGGAACAGCCCACACGAACTGGAACGATGAGATCTATCAGAATGCTTTCGGTACGGATAATAATCTGAGCGTCTCCGGAAAGATTGCCAAGAACTGGCCGTTCCGTGTGTCGGTAGGTTATTATAACCAAAGCGGTCTGCTACGCACTGATAATGCGGAACGCTATACGGGAAGCATTATGCTGACTCCCTCTTTCTTCAAAGACCACCTGAAGCTGAATATTAACGCCAAGGGTTCTATCAACAACAATACATTCGGCAATACAGACGCTATCTGGGCAGCCGCTACCATGAACCCGACCATTCCCGTTTATTCAGGACTGGATACCTTCGGCGGATACACGGAAGCGACAGACAACACAGGCGCCCCTGTCAACGGCGCCGTAATGAACCCCGTAGGACTTATCAAGATGAATGATTCTCAAAGTAACGTAAGGCGTTTTATCGGAAATGTCGATGCGGATTACCGTGTTCACTTCTTCCCCGATCTGAAACTGCACGCTACACTGGGCTATGACTACGCACAAGGTAAAGGTAGCGTATATGTTCCGGCAGAAGCGGCACAGAACTACAATACTTCCGGTCTGGATTACAGCTACGGCCCCGAAAAGAAGGAGAACCGTCTACTTACCTTATATGCCAATTACAACAAGCTCGTCGAATCTATCAAGAGTAGCTTTGACGTGACAGCCGGTTACGACTATCAGTACTGGAAATCGACTACACCGCTTTATAGCGAAATGAACACGTTGGGAGAGATACAAAAGACATCCAAAGCGAAGGATGAGCGCCACGTGTTGCTCTCCTACTACGGCCGTCTGAATTATTCTTTCGATTCACGCTATATGCTGACTACGACTATCCGCCGGGACGCCACTTCCCGTTTCGCCAAGAATGTACGTTGGGGTACTTTCCCTTCGGTAGCTTTAGGCTGGAGAGTGACAGAAGAATCTTTCCTGAAAGACAATAAAGTATTGAGTAACTTGAAGCTCCGTGCCAGCTATGGTGTGACCGGACAGCAGGACGGTATCGGCAATTATAATTACCTGCCTATCTACACTCAAAGCCAAAACGGTGCGGAAGCCAGCATGGGTAACGGATACATTCATACCTACCGTCCCAGTTCCTATGTGCCCGATTTGAAATGGGAAACAACTACTTCCTGGAACGTCGGATTCGACTTCGGCTTCCTGAAAGACCGCATTACAGGTAGCTTCGACTACTACACCCGCCAAACAAAGGACTTGATTGCCACGGTTCCCGCCGCAGCCGGGACGACCTTCGATCGTAATATCACTACAAACGTAGGAAATGTAGACAGTCAGGGTATCGAATTCAGCATAAACGCAACCCCTGTTCAAACTAAAGACTGGAACTGGGATATCAGTTTCAATATGACATGGCAAAAGATGAAAGTAAAGAACCTGTCTCTCGTAGCCGGTGCTGCCGCAACTAATACTTCGGTCGGCCCTTATATTGACAGCTATCAGGTACAGACGTTGACCGAAGGATATGCCCCCTATATGTTCTACGTCTATCACCAGCTCTATGACGAAAAAACCGGGAAGCCCGTAGAAGGCGCTTATGTAGACCTTAACGGAGACGGAGAAATCAATACGGAAGATTTATACCGTTACCACTCTCCCGCTCCTGACTATATCCTCGGTTTCAGCACTTCCCTACGCTGGAAGAAATGGACGTTGAGCACCAGCCTGCGTGCCAATATCGGTAACTATGTTTACAATGCTATGGCTATGAATGCCGGAGCCTGGGAAACAGTGAGCTACAACTCTTATCAGTTGAACAACCTGTCGCGTAGTTATCTGAAAACCGGCTTCAAGTCCCGCCAATACTTGTCCGATTACTATGTGGAGAATGCTTCTTTCCTGAAAATGGATAATCTGTCATTGAACTATAACTTCGGGCAGATTTGTAAAGGATGCAGCTTGAATGTCAGTGCAATGGTTCAGAATGTATTCTGTATCACGAAATACAGTGGTGTAGACCCGGAAGTCCCCAACGGAGTGGATAATTCCTTCTACCCCCGCCCACGTACATTCTCACTTAACGTAGGTTTCAACTTCTAATTACTTTTAAAAACAAGCGAATCATGAAAAAGATATTATATACAGCTTTCTATTTTTGCAGCGCATTGCTGTTGAGTTCCTGTATAGGCGATTTGGACCAATATCCGCATGAAGACGAAACATCTTCCACGATCTACACAAGTGCCGATAACTATAAAGCCGTTTTAGGGAAAATATACGCTGCTATGGTAACCACCGGTCAGGAAAAGGGCGGTGATCCGGATTTGAGCAGTAACAGCGGTCAGGATTATATGCGTTGCTTCTTCAATCTACAAGAATGTGGAACAGATGAAGTAGCTTCTACCTGGCTGTCGGGTGATAACGTTACCGGTCTGACTTACTTGAGCTGGGACGCCAATGACCCTTGGGTATCGGATATGTACTATCGTATTTATTACAACATTGCATTATGTAACGAATTTCTTCGTAATGCTACGGATGAGAGCATTGCCCGGTTTACGGAACAGGAACAGACTGAAATTCGCCATTACCGTGCCGAAGCCCGTTTCATGCGTGCCTTGTTCTATTATCATGCAATGGATTTGTTCCGCAACATCCCGTTTGTAACAGAGAACGACCCGACTGTCGGCTATCTGCCACCACGCTACACGGCTGCACAAGTTTTCAGCTATATTGAATCGGAACTGACAAGTATCACAAGCGATATGCTCGACAGAGCCAACTGTCCTTACGGACGGGCTTCCCGGGGAGCTGCTTATACCTTATTGGCCAAGCTGTATCTGAACGCGGAAGTTTACATCAATACACCGAAATATACCGAATGTATCAGTGCTTGTAAAGAGGTTATCAAGCAAGGGTATTCATTGGAAGATGATTACAACAAGTTATTCAACGCTGATAACGATAAACGTACTGCTAACGAAATCATCTTCACTTTGCCGGTAGACGCTACGCATACCGTTTCGTGGGGCTCTTCCACTTATATTGTCTGTGGTGCGGTTAGTAATACTTCGGATTTGCAGAAGCCGGAAGATTACGGAGTGAAAAGCGGTTGGGGTATGTTCCGTGTACGCGGAGAAATCCCCTCCCTGTTTACCGGAGAAGAAGATAAACGGGCCATGTTTTTCACTGATGGGCAAACACTGAACCTGGATAAGATTGACGACCAAAGTAACGGTTACTTTGTAGAGAAATGGACGAACCTGACGGATGCAGGAGAAACAGCTTCCAATACCGCAGACGGTGGCGTAAACACGGATTATCCTTTGTTCCGCCTGGCAGATGTATATCTGATGATAGCAGAAGCCTTTGTACGAGGTGGAAGCGGAACAACAGCAACGGAAGTTGTCGGTTATATCAACCAAATCCAAGAAAGAGCATACGGTGACGACAGCAATAATAAAAACGCAAGCCAAATCAATCTATCGTTTATTTTGGACGAACGCGCCCGCGAACTTTATTGGGAAGGACATCGCCGTACCGATTTAATCCGCTACGGAGTATTCACTACCAATGGTTACTTATGGCAATGGAAAGGCGGAGTAAAAGAAGGAACAGCGGTAAACAGCCGGTACAATATTTACCCGATACCGACTACCGAGTTAACCGCCAATCCGAACCTATACAATGAAAACTATTAATCATGCTTATTCGATACAACAATATGAAAAAAATAAATACCCTGTTGGCTTTACTCTCCGCACTCCTTTTATTAGGAGCGTGTGAGAAAGACGGAGAGAAATTCTATCTCTCCAGCCCGGTGGAGAGTGACTTAATCGCTTCTACCAATGCCGTTGTACTGACGGAAGCTACTGCCAAGCTTTACGCATTATCCCTTGCCTGGAGCGACCAGACATTGCAAATCAGCGACCCGAGATATCAAGCGACCAGCGGCATTCAAACTACCGTACAAGTATCCCGGTCTGAAGATTTTTCAGGCAGCATTATCGAATCTACGGAAAACGGAGTATCCAAAAGTTATACAGTCGCCGCTCTGAACATCATTGCTTACAAACTAAATGCACCGGCTGAAGAAGCCGCTCCTCTTTATTTCCGACTGGCAGGAAGCAATGGCAGTAACATCGCTCCTGTATATAGCAATACAGTGGCAGTCACAGTGACTCCTTATCCTATTGATATGCATTACGCCAGCATTATCAACAAGGGTAGCGGTCAAGATTCCGGTCAGGATTTCTATTCGGCAAATGCTGACGGACAATATAGCGGATTCTTCGGGGCAGCGGCTTGGGAAGGCATTTACGTACAGGAAGCAGACGGAACAACCTGGCATACAGCCCAATCCGGCGGAGTAGGAACTCCATTCTTGTTGACAACAGACGCAGCGGAAGGAACATGGGATATGTGGTTCCCCGGTCAGTCGGGATGTTATTTCGTGAATGTAAATACCGCCCAGAAACAATGGAACGCCTTACTGATACCCGAACTGAATGTAAGCGGCATAGAAGGTATCAATATGCAATACAGCCGTACAGATAACCAATGGAAAGGTGTATTTACGGGTACGGAAGGTACGAATATCAACATTCAACTTCAAGGAACAGGTAAGTTTTACAACAATACCAGTGTCAGCGGTTCCGATAATGCCATTGACGATACAAAAGCCAAAGATACCCCATTTGCTTTCGGTGGAACTGCCGGACAACTGACATTCAGTACAGGTGAGACTGCAACAGCCGGAAATATAACGGTAAGTGTTCCGGCTACGGGAGAATGTACGCTGGTTATTGACCTTAATAATCCCGAACAATGGACTGTTAGCGTTACGGAAGGTGGAAGTAGTGAACCTACTTATCCTTCTTATCTGGAAATGCAGGGTGTAGGAAACATGGATGGAAAGGGCTGGTTAGCTACATTAAACCCTGTTTACGACAATAGCGGCGAACATCACGGAAGTTATCAAGGTGTTTACCAAATGACTAATGGTTGGGATAATTTTAAGATTGTAGACCAAACAGCCAGTATCTGGTATGGATGCGACTCCAACGATGAATACAAACTGGCGGACGGTGGACAGAATATCTGGTTCCACCAGGAAGAATGTCGTACTTTCATTGTCACAGCCAGTCTGGCCGACATGACTTGGGGAGCAACAGAAATAACCCAAATCAATGTCTGTGGTGAGTTTAACAATTGGGATTTAAACAAAGATTTGATGACATACGATGAAACAAACAAAGTTTGGAAAGCCACCGTTATCATTGATAATCTGGGCAATAACTACGGTTTCTACTTCCTGCTTAATAATGCAGAAAACGGTTTGGTATGGAACTGGGCATTAAAGGGAAATAAAGAAAAACTATACTTGACCGACAGTAATGGAAGCGGAAGTATTGTTCCTGCTGAAACCGGTACTTATGCAATTACCCTTGACATTGCTTCCCTAACATTTACTATGGATAAACAATAATCAACAGAACATTATGAAACGATTTAAACAGATTCTATTCATAGCTTCCGCCCTACTTGGCGGAAGCCTTTTCACCGCTTGCAGCGATGACAATGACACACCGGTCTTCCCGGAAAAGGAAGAAGTAACTTATGATATGTCAGGTTTCGCCAGAGGAGCCGATGTCAGCTGGTTAACGGAAATGGAAAGTTCCGGATATAAGTTCTATACTGCCGAAGAAAAAGAACAGGAATGTATGTCCCTATTACGTGATTTAGGAATGAATGCCATTCGCCTGCGTGTATGGGTAAATCCGGAGAATGACACTGATGATGTGAGAGGTTGGTGTAACAAAGGAGATGTATTGCTCAAAGCATGGAGAGCCCATAACTTGGGCTACCGTATCATGATTGACTTTCATTACAGCGACCGTTGGGCTGATCCTTCACAGCAAGCTAAACCCCAAGCATGGGCAGATTACTCCGTAGAGCAATTGAAGCAAGCTATCGCCGACCATACGAAAGATGTACTCAGTACATTGAAAGAGAAAGGTATTGACGTGGAATGGGTACAAGTGGGTAACGAAACACATCAAGGAATGTTGTTCCCTACCGGACAAACTACAAGTGAAGAAGGAAGGGTTAATTTCGCATCATTTGTCACAGCGGGTTACGATGCTGTAAAAGAAGTCTATCCGGAAGCCAAAGTTATTGTTCATCTTGACCAAGGAAATAATGCCAGCCTGTACAATAGGATCTTCGGCTACTTACACGAAAACAATGCCAAATGGGACATCATCGGTATGTCACTTTATCCGGACATATCAACCGAAGACGCACACACACCGGACGACTGGGAAGCGATGAATAATGATTGTATCGCCAATATGAAAGCGTTAATAGCCAAATACAATACTCCGGTAATGATGTGTGAAATCGGTATTAGTTGGGATTACGAAGAAGCGGAAGCCTTCTATACAGACTTCGTTACCAAAGCCAAACAAGTAGACCAATGTCTGGGAGTATTTACCTGGGAACCTCAATGTTACGGTAACTGGAAAGGTTATAGTAAAGGGATGTTCGATGACAGTGGCAAACCCACCAATTCATTTAATGCTTTTAAGAGATAAATGAACATGAAACACCAAAAACAGTTAGCAACTGCACTTTTGTTGGCAGCTGCTTGCAGCCTGCAAGCACAGCGTAGCGAGACATTGCTCGAAAAGAACTGGAAATTCAGCAAAGGAGATATCAAAGAGGCCAGTCAGCCGGAGTTTAATGACACCCAATGGGAATCAGTCGTCCTTCCACATGACTGGGCTATCTTTGGTCCTTTCGATATGAACAATGATCTTCAGAATGTGGCCATCACACAAAATTTTGAGGAAAAGGCGTCTTTGAAAACAGGACGCACAGGGGGACTGCCTTATGTAGGTTCCGGCTGGTACCGTACTAGTTTTGATACTCCCGCCGACAAAGAAGTGACTCTGCTCTTTGACGGTGCTATGAGTGAAGCCCGCGTTTATGTGAATGGTAAGGAGGCTTGTTTCTGGCCCTTCGGTTACAATTCTTTCCATTGCAATGTCACTCCTTTCCTGAACAAAAACGGAAAGAGCAATACACTGGCCGTACGGCTGGAAAACCGTCCGCAATCTTCACGCTGGTATCCGGGAGCGGGCTTGTACCGCAATGTACACCTGATTGTTACTGATAGAATCCACGTGCCTGTATGGGGAACACAGATTACGACTCCTCATGTCAGTAAAGAATTTGCAGCCGTACGCCTGCAAACGAGGATAGACAATGCCGGTGAAAAAACACAAATCCGCATGGAGACGGAAATTCTTTCCCCAGACGGAAAGGTGGTTACCCGCAAAGAAAATACCGGCCGTATCAATCACGGACAGCCGTTTGAACAGAACTTCATCGTAAATGCACCTGAACTCTGGTCGCCGGAAAGCCCGTCGCTCTACAAAGCGGTTTCTAAAATCTATGCAGATAATAAGTTGGTAGATACCTATACGACCCGCTTCGGTATCCGCAGTATTGAATTTATCGCCGATAAAGGTTTCTACCTGAACGGAGAACACCGGAAATTCCAGGGTGTATGTAATCATCATGATTTAGGTCCGTTGGGAGCAGCTATCAATGTAGCGGCACTCCGCCATCAACTTACTCTTTTGAAGGATATGGGTTGTGATGCTATCCGTACATCGCATAATATGCCGGCTCCGGAACTCGTTGAATTATGTGATGAAATGGGATTTATGATGATGATTGAACCGTTTGACGAATGGGATATTGCCAAATGCGACAACGGTTATCACCGTTATTTCAACGAATGGGCAGAACGCGATATGATAAATATGCTTCATAATTACCGCAACAATCCTTGTGTAGTGATGTGGAGTATCGGTAATGAAGTACCTACTCAATGCAGTCCTGTCGGTTATAAAGTGGCCAAGTTCTTGCAGGATATCTGCCACCGTGAAGACCCTACCCGTCCCGTGACTTGCGGTATGGATCAAGTGTCTTGTGTGCTTGCCAACGGCTTTGCAGCCATGATTGACATTCCGGGACTTAATTATCGCACACAGCGTTATAAAGAATCTTACGACCAGCTTCCGCAGAACTTGATTCTTGGTAGCGAGACGGCTTCCACTGTCAGTTCACGCGGAGTCTACAAATTTCCGGTAGAAGAAAAGAAAGGTGCCAAATACGAAGACCACCAATGTTCTTCGTATGACGTGGAAGCATGTCCGTGGTCGAATATCCCGGATGAAGATTTCGCCTTAGCCGATGATAACCACTGGACTATCGGACAATTCGTATGGACAGGATTCGATTATTTGGGCGAACCTTCACCATATGATGTCAATTCATGGCCGAATCATAGTTCTATGTTTGGTATTATCGACCTTGCCAGTATCCCTAAGGACCGTTATTATCTCTACCGTAGCGTATGGAACAAAAATGCAGAAACACTACATATCCTTCCTCATTGGACTTGGCCGGGACGCGAAGGTGAAGTGACCCCGGTATTCGTATATACCAACTATCCTACTGCCGAACTGTTTATCAACGGAAAAAGCTACGGTAAACAAAGCAAGAATAACAGTTCTTTAAAGAGCCGTTACCGCTTAATGTGGATGGATGCCGTATACGAACCGGGCGAAGTAAAAGTTGTAGCCTACAATAAGGACGGAAAAGCAGTAGCGGAAAAGACAGTACGCACTGCCGGAAAGCCTCATCATATCGAACTGGTCAGCAACCGCAACGAACTGACAGCCGATGGAAAAGACCTCGCCTACGTCACTGTGAAAGTGGTAGACAAAGATGGTAACCTCTGTCCTACCGATAGCCGCCTGATTCACTTCTCCGTAAAAGGAGCCGGTAAGTTCCGGGCTGTTGCTAACGGCGACCCTACCAATCTGGAACAATTCCACCTTCCGAAGATGCACGCTTTCCATGGAATGTTGACAGCGATTGTACAGGCAGGAGAGATTGCCGGAGATCTTGTACTGACTGCCAAGGCAAGTGGAGTGAAAACCGGAACAGTCCATCTTCAGGCAAAATAAAAGGGTAGAATTATAAGAAATAGAGAAATCCATCCTACCCTATACTATTATTTAGGCACAGATTACCCTGTTGCTTTATGCAATCATAGTTCTAAAACCGTATAATCTGTGCCTAAAATATTAAAGTCGATTATTTACAGATAAATGTCACTAGCAATCCCTTATGGTCTGTCGGCCACACATCAAGCGGTACTATGAATTCATCTTTTGATGTTTCCTCTACACGTTGAGAGCGGACAATAGATTCTTTCGGACCAAACAAAACGGCTTTCTTTGCTTTCAATCCTTTTCCTTTATAGAAGATAAAATCAATACGATCCCGTTCGTCCGCTTTAGGAGCCCATGTTATCTTTTCCGGAGTTTTTGCCAGGTTATCCGAAGGATAGGTAAATCCCGGATGCGTCAGAGGATTGGGATAAATCTTACGGTAGCTGTCAATAAAGCCAGCTTCTTCCAACAAAGTGGTAACTGTCCAGGGTACAACAAAGCCGTTGTGGTCGTACAAGTTCTTATTTTTCTCAATCCAATCGCGATGAGAAGGTTCGTTGAAGTCTCCTCCCACGATCACCCGATAGCCGTTTGCAAGGTCTTTCTCAGCCTGGGCGATAAACATACGAATCGCATCATCCCGCTGAGAGGCTACATTGACTTTCATAATTTCATCTACTGACGCCGGCAGTGGAATTTCTTTCCAGGTAGAGCCGTCATAGCCACGGGCGTTATAATATGCACAGTCCAGATAATCCAGGTGGGCAGTATAAACCGCTACCTTCTTTCCGTTCACGGAACTTGTTAGACGATAAATACTTCCATGGTCATTCTTTTCCGGAAAAACCGTCAAAGAGTCCGTGATAGGATGCTTGCTTAGTAAACCGGTATCATAAGTATAAAAAGAATAATACTTCAGCCCCTTTTCCTGAAGTGAAGCGCACACACGTGCCGTGAAATTCGTTTTATTGTAATTCCTCACCTCACTGAAAGTCACAAAGTCAGGCTTCAGACGGACTATCTCATTGATAATAGCATCATATCCGCCTGGTATCATGGTACCTTCCTGCCATACATTCCATTGCAACACTGTAAATTCATTACTCTTTTGTGCCTTCACAAAAACAGAAACCAGCAACAAAATAGCCGGTAATAGTAGTCTTTTTAATCGCATTTTTTTATATTTAAAGATGAATAATAATCAAATAGCTTTCCAAAAGGATTGGAAGTCACGATATTTACCGTAGCACACCAATTCATCCCCTTCTTCTACTTTCTCGTCCCCCGGAAGTTCATTCTTCACATGAAGCTCCATTAAAGAAATACCCAGACAATTAGTTACTTTATCCGCCCGCTTCAATCCGATTAGTTTTAAGTGAAATTCTTCGTCCAGATTCAACTCATTGACAAAGTATCCTACAAACTTTTTCGGGACTGTAAACTTGACGACATAATATTCCGAATCGACACGGAAAGCTTCCACGCTTGTTCCAAAATCCAGCAGTTGCACCAGACTGCGGGCCGCATCTTCTTCCGGTGTCAATATCTTCTCCAAGCTGAATGCTTCAAGCACGGCTTTATGCACCATATCAATGGCACGGGCATAGATATGAGCAACCTTCTTTTGTTTCAGCAAAGCAACCACACGCACCGATGCGCCGAAATTCTCACCTATGGCGACAATCACTATATCGACACTGTTCAGAGGAAGCACGGACAAAGCCTGTTCATCCGTTGCATCAATCACAAATGCAGTAGCAACCTTATCTTTTATACTATCTACGCGGCTTTCACTAATATCCGCACCAATAATCTCGTGTCCCAGTGCCGATAACTCTTCAGCCAACACACGACCGTAGTTTCCTAAACCGATAATAATGTACTTCATATCTTTAGTTTATGATAATGTTATCACTCGGATAACGGTATTTTGTATTCTTTTTCTGTTTGATAATTCCCAGCATTAACGTTATCAAGCCCACACGCCCGATAAACATCAACAACGCCACTAACAATTTACTTGCATCACATAAATTAGGTGTCAGATTCAGACTAGAACCTACCGTACTAAGCGCCGACACACATTCGAAAGTCAATGCCATTAGAGAGGCTTGCGGTTCCAGTATACTTAATATAAAGATAAAAAGAAACAGTACGCCCAACGACATAACCACTGTCGCATTAGAACGACGGATAGAATCATGAGAAAGTTCCCTTCCGAATACCTCCACCCGTTCCGAGCCACGCAACACGGCCACAAGATTCAGGACAACCACTGCAAAAGCATTCACTTTCACCCCACCGGCAGTAGATTGAGCACCACCACCAATCCACATCAGCACTAAATAGACCAACAAAGTCTGTACACTCAAAGAAGCTAAATCAACACTGCTGAAACCAGCCGTCCTCGGACAAGTAGCATTGAAGAAAGCCTGCGTCCACTTATCTGCAACAGGCATACCGGCAAACGAAGCATTCCACTCAAAAGCGGCAATCGCCAATGTGCCGGTTACCAAAAGCAGAAATGTCATAATCAACACAATCCTCGTATTCAGATTATACAAATGCGACACCTTATGCCTTTCTAACTTGCGCGTACGTACAAACTTCCAGAAATGACGCAAATGATACAGTACAATATCTTTGAAATTAACCAGAATAGGAAAACCGATACCTCCCAGAATAATCAGAAAAGAGACGGAAATAAACAGCCAGTTATGGTTGGTCATTACCATAGAGTTTCCCAAATTACCGGAAAGTGTAGAGAAACCTGCATTACAAAAAGCGGAAATAGAATGGAAAGCAGCAAAAGCCAGTTCGCCTTCCAAAGTCATTCCAAGTGTTCCGTGGATGCTGAACCAGATAGAAATCATGCCGATACCTTCAATCACCAATGTAAATCCCAAGATATATAATAACGTGGACAATAAGGAGCCCAGCGAATTGGAGCTAACCATATCACGTACCACTAACTGATTGTAAAGAGAAGTATTTCCCATAAAGAACATAGCGAAGAAACTGGTCAATGTCATTACACCTAATCCTCCTACCTGGATCAGCAGGATGATAACAACAAGTCCGCCGGTAGTAAATGTAGTCGATACGTCAACGGGCACCAGCCCCGTCACACATACCGCACTGGTAGCCGTAAACAATGAATCCACCCAGGTAATGCCATTCACCGTGCATCGTGGCAACATCAATAACCCCGTACCAATCAGAATGATAGTCAAAAAGCTGACTGCCAATATCAGAGAAGGATTAGTGCGACGCCCCAACAAACGGACCAGTCCGTTGGACAAATTCAGAAAAGAAAAAATTAGTAATAAGACAAGATGATAAAACTTCCCGTCCAGAAACTCCCAAAATTGCAGGATTGCCCCTTCTTCTTCCGGACGATGAAAAATGACCGGTATCAAAGTCAGATACAGCAAACCGCTCAAAATCCAGGCCAACCGCCGGTATTGTTTCTTTGTACTTCTATATTCAAGTGAGATATGAAGAGTCACATCAACCAGAAAAATAATCCATACAGCCTTATACAGGACCTGAATTTTCGCCACTTCATCAACCGATAGCGGAAAGCCATGTTCGTAAATCACTCCGACGATCAACAACAAAGACGCCAGATAAGTAAGTGCTTCTACTAAACCCAATAAGATACGTACATAAGGTTTCAGTAGTTTGTTCTGATACAACAAAAACTTATGATAAATCTTCATATCGCATTTTTTATATAATGCCGTGCAAACTTAACTAAAATAACAATCGAATCCGATTCTTTGTTGACAAAAACATCCGAATATTAAAAATTTTGTCTACATTTGGCAGCGGAAAACTAAAAAACCACAATATTATGAGTGACAAAAGAAAACGGTATATCCTGCCGGAAGAAGAAATCCCACACTACTGGTACAATATTCAGGCTGACATGGTCAATAAGCCAATGCCTCCTTTGCACCCGGGAACAAAACAGCCGCTGAAAGCGGAAGACCTGTATCCTATTTTCGCTAAAGAACTGTGTCATCAGGAACTTAACCAGACCGATGCATGGATTGAAATCCCGGAAGAAGTCCGTGAAATGTACAAATACTACCGCAGTACTCCGCTTGTTCGTGCTTACGGACTGGAAAAAGCGCTCGGTACTCCGGCACACATTTATTTTAAGAATGAAAGTGTAAGCCCTATCGGCTCTCATAAGTTGAACTCCGCTTTGGCACAAGCTTATTACTGTAAAGAAGAAGGCGTTACCAACGTGACTACCGAAACCGGTGCCGGACAATGGGGGGCCGCTCTTTCTTATGCAGCCAAAGTTTTCGGACTCGAAGCTGCCGTTTATCAGGTGAAAATCAGCTACGAACAGAAGCCTTACCGCCGTAGTATCATGCAGACTTTCGGAGCACAGGTTACTCCTTCTCCGTCCATGTCTACCCGCACCGGAAAAGATATCCTGACTGCACACCCTACTTATCAGGGTTCACTCGGAACAGCTATTTCCGAAGCTATCGAACTTGCTCAAATGACTCCTAACTGCAAATATACACTTGGTTCCGTACTTAGTCATGTTACCCTTCATCAGACAATTATCGGTCTGGAAGCGGAAAAACAGATGGAAATGGCCGGTGAATACCCGGATGTAGTAATCGGATGTTTCGGAGGCGGTTCCAACTTTGGTGGTATTTCCTTCCCTTTCATGCGTCATAACATACTGGAAGGCAAGAAAACCCGTTTCGTTGCCGCCGAGCCCGCTTCTTGCCCGAAATTGACACGCGGCAAGTTCCAGTATGATTTTGGTGATGAAGCCGGATACACCCCATTACTCCCGATGTTTACATTAGGACACAACTTTGCTCCGGCCCATATCCATGCAGGCGGCCTTCGTTATCATGGTGCAGGTGTCATCGTTTCACAATTACTCAAAGATAATCTCATGGAAGCGGTAGATATCCAGCAACTGGAATCGTTCGAAGCCGGTTGCCTGTTTGCACAAATGGAAGGTATTATCCCTGCTCCGGAGTCCTGCCATGCTATCGCAGCAGCCGTTCGCGAAGCCAATAAGTGCAAAGAAACAGGAGAAGAAAAAGTAATCCTGTTCAACCTTTCCGGGCATGGGTTGATTGACATGGCTTCTTACGACAAATATCTGGCAGGTGATTTGGTGAACTACTCATTAACCGACGAAGATATTCAAAAGAACTTGGATGAGATAGGCGATTTAGCTAAATAGTCTTCTGATTTCAACATCCGAACAATAAAATAAGCCCGGTATCTTATGCCGGGCTTATTTACTTTTCATTACCATATCTCTGAAAAAGAAAGTTGTCCAAATAAGATTTCATGCTAAAAAATGATTTATCGGCTAAAAGATGTCCTTTCCTAAAGATTTTCGCCAATATCGGAAGGATTTCATCTGAATTAATTTCCTATTCTTAACAGAAATCCGTACTTTTGCGCAGCATTCAATCAAACAAAAGCCATACAAATATGACACGCTACTTAAAAAACATGGAAAAAGAAATTATCATTGATAATCAGTTGGATGAAGTTGCAAGAATTGCTCTATTTATCGAAGAATTAGGAATGTCATTACAATTACCGGCAGGTATCACAATGAGCCTCAACCTCGCTATTGAAGAAGCGGTTACCAATATTATCCGTTACGGCTACCCTTCCAATAAAGAAAGTGAAATCATCCTTCGAACATCTGTTGCTCCCGGAATGCTGGTTACACAAATTATAGACGACGGAATTTCCTTCGATCCTACTGCCAAAGAAACATCTGACAATGTACAATCTCTCGACCAACAACTGACACAAGGCCTGGGACTTTTCCTGATCCGGCGTACAATGGACAAAGTAGAATATCATTCCACAGATAATCATAACGAATTAATTCTTACCAAGAATATAGATATGGACTTCAAGCCTGAAGCTACTTTGAAAACCAATCTATGCCAAATAGAAGAAGTGACGATTCTCACTATTGAAGGGCGTTTGGATACAGCAAATGCCAATACATTCAATACAGTATTACAACCTCTTTTAGCTAGTAAAACTCCAAATATAATTGTGAATTGCGAAGGCTTATCATACATTAGCAGTTCCGGTTTGCGAAGCCTGATTACACTGCAAAAGAGTGTCATGCAACATGGAGGTCAACTTGTCCTGGAGGCGATGAAACCAGAAATACGTAAAATATTCGATATGACCGGATGCTCCGGACTTTTTACAGTACGCTAACTCATACTGTATGAAAGTAATCCGCATCATAGCCTGCATCCTGCTACTATCTGTATTTTCATTAATAAACGTAGTTCATGCACAGTCTGTTACACTTATCCCCAAATGGACGGCACAGGCACAATTTGCAGGTTACTATGTAGCGGAGAAAATGGGCTTCTACAAAGAAGAAGGACTTGATGTACACGTGAAACATCCGTCTCATTCGGAAAACTCATTCCAGTATCTTAAAGAAGGAGAGCCGCAGGCAGTTATCACCAATCTATCACAAGCGTTAATGGAATACTTTGCAGGAAAACGAATTGTAAATATCCTGCAAACTTCACAGGAAAACAGTTTGATGCTAGTCAGCCACTCACCATTAAAAGGAATTCCGTCATTACAACACAGAGAAATTGCAGTATGGAATCATCTTACTCAGGAACTACTCGACCGAATCGCGAACAAATACCAAATTGAAGTAGAATGGATACGGTTTAACAGTGGTATCAATCTATTTCTATCAAAAGCAGTAGATATTTGTATGGTGGGAAGTTATAACGAGTTTCCACAACTTGCCGAATGTGGAATGCAGATAGATTCTACTCATATCATGCGTTTTGCCGATTATGGATATAACTTGCCCGAAGATGGACTTTACGTTACTGAAGAATTTTATCAAAAGCATCCCGAAACGATACAGAAACTAGTCAGAGCCTGTATCCGTGGCTGGAACTGGGCGAACGAGCACCCGGAAGAGACTCTTGACATTGTAATGGAGCAGGTACATCATTACAATATAGGAACCAACCGATATCACCAGCGTAAAATGCTGGAAGAAATACTGCGATTGCAAACAGACAAAACAGGGCAACGCCCTTATCGGCTGAGTCGTGAAGGTTTCGATCTGGCAATTGATATTTTACTGCCACCAGACATCTCAAAGAAAAAAAGTATTCGTTACGAAGACTTTGTAAAATAACCAATTCACGACATGAAACACACATTTTCCCATTCTTTTGCAACCCGGTTAAGTATCTACGTTTTCTCATTCACGTTGATCGTCTTTGCTACTATCATGGCATTGTTCTACAATTATAACCATGAAAAGGTAACGAGTTACGCCATTGAACGTACTCACGGATTATTGAGTAACATAGCAACAGAAATCAGCAGCCAGCTAATGTCGGTAGAAACAACTATCAATCAATCTACATGGGTATTGGAAAGAAACATAAACCTGCCGGATTCATTGCATCTTATCATCGAATCAGTCGTAAAGAATAATCCACTTATTGTCAAAAGCGGCATAGCTTTCACCCCAAACTACTATAAAGAAAAAGGCAAGTATTTTATGCCTTATGCTTCGCTCGATAACAAAACAAATCATGTAACCTATCAGGTATTAGGCAGTCAGAATTATGATTATCCTTGTATGGACTGGTATCTTATCCCTAAAATGCAGAAACAAGCCTACTGGAGTGAACCTTATTATGACGACGGAGGCGGAAATATCATTATGAGTACTTACTCAAAGCCTTTGTATGACAACCGTGGCGAACTGTTCGCTGTCTTTATCGCCAGTATATCCCTGACGCAATTCACCGATACGATCAGTCTCCTGAAACCATATCCCTCCAGTTATACTTACTTAATCAGCCGCAACGGAAGTTTTCTGACTCATGCAGACCGGGATAAAATAATGAATAAGACCATATTTTCCGAAGCCTTTGCCACAGAAAACCATTCACAGGAACAGATAGGACGTGAAATGCTGGCCGGTCATACAGGTACTATACGCTTCGACAACCAAGGAAATGATTCATACGCATTCTATACTACTATTCCCCAAATCGGTTGGTCAGTATGCACGGTATGTCCGAGCCGTATTATTCTTCAGGAGCTGGACAGTACTTCCCGAAAAATCATTTATACTTTTCTGGTCGGTATACTGATATTACTACTTATTGTATACAGTATTATCCGGCGTTTAGTCCGTCCATTAGAGAAATTCTCGGAATCCGCTCGTGAAATTGCCACAGGGCGGTTTGACGTGACACTACCCCTAGTCCGCTCGAATGATGAAATCAAAGACTTATATGATTCATTAGTCTACATGCAAAAATCATTGTCGACTTACGTGAATGAACTGAAAGAGACTACTGCAAGCAAAGAACGTATTGAAAGCGAGCTTTCCATAGCACGGGAAATACAAATGGGCATGCTCCCTAAAATATTTCCTCCTTATCCGGATCGTAATGATGTGGATTTGCATGCCATACTGCATCCCGCCAAAGAGGTGGGTGGCGACCTTTATGATTTCTATATGGACGGCAATCATCTCTATTTCCTGATTGGGGATGTATCGGGAAAGGGAGTACCCGCCTCACTATTTATGGCTATCACCCGTAGCTTATTCCGGACGTTATCCCAGCATGTACTTTCACCTGCCAAAATAGTTACGGAAATGAACAATTCTATTTCCGACAATAATGAATCCAATATGTTTGTCACCCTCATTGTCGGCATACTCGATCTGGAAACAGGCATACTGAAACTTTGCAATGCCGGTCACAATCCTCCCATACTCATTTATCCTGATGGACAGGTTTCATATTTGGAATTCAAAACTCAAATATTTGTAGGAGTCGTCGAAGATTTTAAATACAGTGATGAAGAAGTTGTATTGGAAAAAGAAAGCAAATTGTTCCTTTATACCGACGGAGTGACAGAAGCTGAAAATATAAATAAAGAACTATATGGAGAAGAAAAGTTATTGGAAATGTTATCAGATAATGCCTCGTCGGATGTGCGTACTACAGTCAACGTTGTTGTAGACTCCATTGCAAGCCATGTCAAAGAAGCCGAAGCAAGTGATGACCTCACCATCTTACTAATTCAATATGAACCCGGAACAGCAAACAGTTAAGTTATTATCAGTATGGAAAAAGAAATTAGAATCTCAAACAATTTGAACGAGATAGTAGTTTTAGCCAGTTTTATAGAAGAACTGGGCGAGGAACTTTCCCTGCCGGCAGAAACGGTTATGAATATCAATTTGGCACTGGAAGAAGCTGTAGCCAATATTATCATGTACGCTTACCCTCCCAAAGAGCAACATATTATCTTACTGAAAGTTACTTCAACCGAAAAACAACTGATTTTCCTTCTCACAGATAAAGGAGCTTCTTTCGATCCCACGCAAGTAGAGGAAGTAGATATCACACTTCCAATTGAGGAACGTCCTATCGGTGGGCTTGGCATTTTCCTGATTCGCAGCATCATGAATGAAATATCCTATCAACGCATCGATAACGAAAATCGACTAATAATGAAAAAAGACATTTAACATAAGAACGAGAAGATATTCCAAACGTGGGAACTCCGGTTCCAAGGCTGGAAACTGGAGTTTCTAACTAAGGAAACCTCAAGAAACTCATGGCTTGCTTTTGAAGAAGAACAATCTTAATTGTTCATTCAAACATCCGTTCCTCTAAAAATGTTATATTTGCAGATTATAATCAAAAAAGAACAAAATATGAAATATATCGGAGCACACGTAAGTGCATCCGGCGGCGTAGAATTCGCCCCCATAAATGCGCATGAAATAGGAGCAAATGCTTTTGCACTGTTCACTAAAAATCAACGCCAATGGATTAGCAAACCATTGAGCGAAGAAAGTATCCGGCTTTTCAAAGAGAATTGTGATAAGTACGGTTTTCAGCCTGAGTATATCCTACCTCACGATAGTTATCTTATTAATTTAGGGCATCCTGAGGAAGAAGGACTGAATAAAAGCCGTGCCGCTTTCTTGGACGAAATGCAACGCTGCGAGCAACTGGGCTTGAGACTTCTGAATTTTCACCCCGGCAGCTCTCTTAATAAAATAGCAACAGAAGATTGCCTGTCACTTATTGCAGAAAGCATTAATATCACTCTGGAAAAGACAAAAGGAGTAACAGCCGTTATTGAAAATACTGCCGGACAAGGCAGTAATCTGGGAAGCGAGTTTTGGCAATTAAAATATATTATTGACCGGGTAGATGATAAAAGCCGGGTAGGCGTTTGCCTTGATACTTGCCATACATATACAGCAGGTTACGATATTGTGAACGATTACGATAAAGTATTCGAAGAATTCGACAAGGAAGTAGGATTCAATTATCTGCGTGGTATGCACTTGAATGATTCGAAGAAAGCACTGGGTACCCACGTCGACCGTCACGACAGTATCGGCGAGGGACTAATTGGAAAAGCATTCTTTGAAAGATTAATGCAAGATTCAAGATTTGATAATATATCTTTGGTACTCGAAACTCCTGATGAAAGTAAGTGGGCAGAGGAAATAGCCTGGTTAAGAAGTGTTGAGTAAAAGACAGATAACAAAAGACATTGATATACCAAAATAGCTGGCAGACAGGATCTATCAGCTATTTATATATAACGGACAGCTAATAAATATTCGCCATACTGACTAAAGGTTCATACAGTTTTTCTATATCCTGTGAATCCATTTCGATTTGTACCTGATCACCGGGCATTAGTTTCTGCCCTTTAGGAGTCCAGTCCTTCCGGTCGCGATGAACATTAATAATAATACAACGCTCCGGCAGACGAAGCTCATCCACAATCTTTCCGTCCAGATAAGAACCGCTCATGACCTCAACCGATAATGTGTAGCGTGCTTCTTCTTTGAATGCAGGTGAATGAATCATGTCTTCGTATAAAGTCACATTGAGAGGTTTTATTTGAAGCATTTCAGTGAAATAATAAGTTAATCCCCCAACTACGATCGAAGGATAGAATACTTCTAAATGTCCCGTTATCTCGGTTATCAGCACGATAGCCGTTAATGGAGTGCGAACTACTGCCACAAGAAAAGCGGACATACAAATCAACATGATATAACTGATATTCTCGTATGCAATAAGTCCCTGTCGCACCATAATCAATGCTACGATTTGTCCGAGAAGTCCTCCTGTCACCAATGTAGGAATAAAATTTCCACCCGGCAAGCCCGAGGAAAAAGAAAATATGCTAAAAACCAAATGTAATAGCATCATACCGACAATCCAAAGAATATGTGTATCCGGATGCATGGCCTGTGAAAGCAAGAATTGCTCTCCTCCACCGGTCAAATTGAACTCCGCCATAGAGATAAGAAAAGCAATAAAGAGCAGGTACAGCATTTTCACGTATTCCGGATGTTTAATGGCAGGATAGATACGTTTGACCTGAAGTGTGGTGATAGAAAAGAGTTTTCCGAAAATGGAAATTACGGCGGCCAATAGAAGAAACAGTTTCACCTGCCCCCCAAAAGTCATTCCCGGCACAATGGCATCTATATGAAAATAAGGATTCATAGGGAAAATCCAACTGGCGACCCCACCGGCAACCACTCCTGCCAGCAGCGTAGTAATAGCCGTTTTAGGCGCATCGAACCGTTCAATGGATTCTATAACCAGCAACGACGAAGCCAATGGCGCAGCAAAAGCAGCCGCTAATCCGGCACCTGCACCGGCAGCTAATAACTGCTTCCGTTCGCCGCTAAGCACCCGCCCCCATTTGGATACCAAGTATCCCACATATGAACCTATCTGTACGGAAGGTCCTTCACGTCCCAAAGACAGTCCGGTACTTAATGCGAGTATTCCACCTACAAACTTAGCCATCAATTCCCGAAAAGGATGTTTGTAATCAACCCGTCCGTTAATGACTCCACGTGTCTGTGGAATCCCTCCACCCGTAATGAGAGGCATTTTTTTTACGAGCCAGGAAACAAATAGAAGAATTCCCCACATCAGCAGGAAAAGAGGAATATACCAATACCACTTTAAATGGGCATCAAAGAAATCGTGACGAAGATTGAAGAAAAACTGCAATAGATAATGGTAGGGCACTGCAACAAGCCCCGTCAGCAGCCCCACAAAGATACTAACAAAGTAAAGCCGCGCGTCAATCAACTTCAGTTTAAAGATTCGCCAACGGCCCTTATCCTTCAATTTATTGACAAAATCAAACATTCGGCAAGGTTTTCATTGTTTTCACGTACGACAACAACAATCAAAACCCTGCTGTGGTTTTCGGATAAATAGAAATTTAATTCTCAATTATCGCCCCATCATATTCAAACGAAGAATAGCATGCACCATGAAATAGGAACCCAGCGCATTGTAATCAGTATCACGAATAGCAGTGGCAGTAATCGTACGTATCATCGAAACGTCCTGATGAAGAATATCATATATTTTGAAACGGAGCAGTAGTTGTTTCCGTTTCAGAAAGGCTTTCGACAACTGACAATTCCACATCAGGTTTTCGCGGGCATTGCCACTATATCCATAGCCGGAACGTTGAAAACAGGTAAGGTCGCTGAACAGTTCTATCCCCCATGGGAAATAATATTGTACTTCCGTGCCAAAGCGGTAATCGTAAGTTTCGGTACGTGTCTCTTTCACATTATTATGGGAATTGTTGTACAGCAATTCTGCACGGGCACTGATTTCCATTTGCTTCGTGCGGTATGTTAATTGCAAGCGTTGGCGGGCTGTGAGATGTTTCACTGTACTTTTTACAGGAGCTTCTTTATTTATAGTGCTATACCCGTTCTGGTTTCTGTATTGCAGATATGAATATGTACGGAATCGCCAACTACGATTCTTGAAAGGAGTATTGAGAGAAAAAGAGCCCATAGCACGCCAGTTACCGTTCAGATTAAGAGGAGTGGTAGTTCGCACACCGGATTCGCTATCATAGGTCACTTGGTTGGTTATACTATTAATGGTATTCTCCGCCAAGACGGAAGCAACCATATTCCGTTGGTGTTTGGCATTATAGGAGTTGAAATTTAATGTGAAAGTATTCGTATACGAAGGCTTCAGCAAAGGATTACCGACACGGATATTCAACGGGTTGGTGCGGTCCGTCACCGGTTGAAGGTCGCGTATATTCGGCTGACGGCTTTTTCCCCGATATACAATCTGCAAACGGGTACGTTTGGAGAACTTATAACGGAAATTGACGGTAGGAGAAATATTAAAAACAGACTTTCGCAACGGTTCTTCTGCCGGAGTTGCCTTTTCCAAAAGAGAACGGCTGACAGACTTTTGAGGTTCAAAGTCAGCACCGATATTATAATTATATTTCTTACGGGAGGTACGGACCGCAAGATTAAACAGGTGATTACTATACTGATTTTCAAAACAATTGCTTGCGTCCTCGTCATAATCAGGAGCAAATTCTTCCAGTTCCTTGTTCCAGTTGTAAACAAAACGGTCGGAGTTGTTCACCCGATGCTGGTAACTGTAACGGAACTGAAGAAAATGAAACCAGGGCAAAGGTTCTACATAAACTAATTGTAACCGGTAGTTATACCCCTCCATTCTATCTTCAATCTTTTGATTCTTTACATTCTTAGCATTGTTTTTGAAGTAATGGGTAGTGGAAAGGCTGGTTCTGTCGGTGGAAGATTCATTTGTACCATAATCAACTTTCAAGGCTATATTTCTTCCCATTCGGCTAAGTTTCCGACTAAGTTGCAGCATCATGGTCAGATTATAGGATGAGCTATGAGTTGTGCCTGATGATTCCCGCTCATTCAGTAGCACATCATTGCCCCACCCTTGCTGAAAACCGTTACTACTTCTATCATTGGCAGCCGTACGGTATTGAGGGCGAAAAATCAATGTTGTAACAGAATCCATTTTCCACTCCAAGAAAGCATTCGCTACCAAGTTATCGTTTCCCTGTCGATTGTGTCCGGTACTTTCGGTGATAGATTTGTCTTTACGAAGATAATTGTCTACCGTAGTACGACTGTCCTCCAGACGGTCAGTGCCCATATATTGAATGTTCGACCGAAATTTGACGCGCTTCCAGTCATGAGTGGCATTCACTCCCAAAGAACGGGAAGTAGTCAGCCCTTTTTGAGTACGAAGATTACCGGAAGAACTGGCAGACTCCCCCTGCATTTCAGAAAAGCCTTGGTTGTTGGTGTTATTCAGATTCCCGATAACAGTCAATTGGGAGTTATCCCGGAAACGGTTTAAAGTATTGGCTAGTTCATAACGGTCTTTACTTCCATAACCACCCATAAAATTTTCCATCCACCCTCGTTTCATATTCTTCTTGACCGACAGGTCGAGAATCATTTCTTCTTCACCATCGTCAATACCGGTAAGACGGGCAAGATCGGACTGGCGTTCGTATGCTTTCAGCTTTTCTATCATCTCTACCGGAAGATTTTTAAGAGCTGCTTTCGGGTCGTCGGAAAAGAATTCTTTTCCGTCCACCAAAATCTTTTTCACTTCCTTTCCATGAATCAGCAGTTTGCCGTCCTCATCTATTTCTCCACCGGGAAGTTGTTTCACCAGTTCTTCCAGCATGGAGCCTTCGGGAGTACGATAAGCCGAAGCGTTAAAGACGGTAGTGTCTCCTTCGGTCACCGCCATAGGTGCTTGTCCCACAACAACGGTTTCGTTTAATGAAATACTCTCCGGACTCAAAGATATATTACCCAAAGTGGGTGTCTTATTATTTGCTGAAACAGATATAGTCCGATAAACAGAGGTATATCCGATATAAGAGATATGCAATAGAATAGACTTGCTTTTCGGAATAGTAACAGCTAACTGAAATTTACCTTGTATATCCGTAGCTCCTCCCACTAATAAGATGCTATCCGGTAAAGCCAAAAGCCGGACCGTAGCAAACGGTACCGGCTGATTGGTTTCAGTATCAACAACACGCCCGACAAAACGCTCTTTGCCGGACTGTGCATAAACAGCCAAACTTATCAGTAACAGGACATAACAACTGATCAAACGGTACTGAAAAGAATAAATACGTCTGTCTATGCTCAAGTTGTGTTGATTTAGTAAAACAGAAACTTATAATATAACCTAATCCCTATTGTTATCCTTGGCGCGGAGCACGAGGTCTTTGTCCCTGATGATGTCCCTGCCCCGGTTTCTGACCTTTTCTGCGGTCAAACTCTTTCCTGAATTTATTCATATTACTCTTTTCCTGCTGATAGATTTTCATAATCTGCTTTTGAGAAAGTATCTTGCTGAATTCATTATAATACTTCTCACGAATATCAAGCATCTTACGGCTTTGAGCAAACTGGTTTCTCAACATGGTAGCAATCTGTTCGTCAGTCATTACCGGTCGCGAAGCATCCTTTTTATCGGTAGCCGATGTTCCTTGAGCTTTTTCGGCTCTTGGTTTATGGTTCATCATGCGGCACTCGCGCAGTTCTTTCAGATATTTCTCGTAAACCGGTGTAAACTTGGCGGCTGTCGCATCATCCAGCATCAAGGTTTTAACAATCTGATTCGTCTGCATCTGCATCATCTGCTCTTGTGTGGGACGTTGTTTCTTCTCCTTATTATCTCTATTTTGAGCTGAAAGGGTCATCTGGCTTCCCAACAAGAGAGCAGCCAAAACTACATAAATAAATTTCATCTTCATAATCTTTACACTTTTAATCATTGATTGAGTTACTTAATTCAAAAATATATCGTTTTCAGAGAAGCTGACGAGCTCTTCCAACTCCTCATCCGACAATTCTTTAATCCATTTGTCTACCGGATCCGTACCATTACTTCTGTCGACAGCCAATGTGTTCGAAGAAGACGATTTGACCTCATCCATTTGACGCAAGGACGGAACGAATAAAATTCCAGCTAATACTGCCGCTATGGCAACTACCGTAGAAATAATCAGCTTCATGTGAGACTTCCGCTGTTGTTTCACCCCGGTACGTTCCATTACCTTTCGTTGCACATCCTCGAAGAATCCGTCGGGGGTAGTGTAAGGGGTCCGTTTACCAATATCGTCAAAATCAAAATCCTTTTTCATCGTTCTACCTATTTAGTATATATTCCTTTATTTTTTCTTTTGCATAGTGGTAATTCACTTTCAGTGTATCCACCTTACTATCCAGCACCCGCGCAATCTCTTCATACTCAAGTTCATCGTAATAACGTAAGTTGAATACAAGCCGTTGCTTCTCCGGCAAACTCAAAATGGCTTCTTGAAACTTCACCGCCAGTTCGTTCTCATAATCTATATAATCAGAAGCTTTCAGTTTGCTCATCAATTCTTCCTGTACATCCTCCGCTGATACGACTCCTTCCTCTTTACGACTATTCAATAAGCGTAAACTTTCATTCGTCGCAATCCGGTAAATCCAGGTTGACAGTGAACTTTCTTCGCGAAATTGATCGATATGTCGGAATATCCGGATAAAGACCTCCTGAAGCACATCTTCCGCATCTTCGTGAGACACGACCAGCCTACGGATATAATTATATATCGGTACCTGAAAAGAGTTCATCAGCATCTTGAATCCCCGTTCACGATCCGAGGAACAAGCTTCACGAATTTTATTCTCGTTTATCATCAATTCTATATCTGAGCTTTATTAGTTAGAACGCAGAAGGGTGTGGAAGTTAAATACAAGAATTCGTATTTTGCTTTTATTAACAAGAAAGAGGAGAAAAAGAAGTAGGATACAAGGAAAAGAAATTGCCTCCAAGACCTTTACAGAGGCTTTAGAGGCAATTCGAATACTTTATCTATAAATTGTAAATAAGAAGTCTGTTACCAGAACTTATTGTGTTCCGCACTATATTCAAAACCGACAGCTTTCAACTGATTCACTAATTCATCCTTATTTACGTCCATATCTTCACAAAGTTCGTCAAGTGAAGAATAGCAATCACGCAACTTCATATTGATAACGCTAAACAGCATCATCGGGTCTTTGGGTAATTCCATAACATACAATCTTTTTAAACCGGACGCAAAGTTACAGCAATCTCATTGAATGGCAAAACAAATCAATCTTAAAGGAAGCAGAAATTCGGGTATATCTTTTATAATATCCATTTGAGAACAAGGAAAATAGCAAAATAATAAATAAACAGTTATCCAACCAAGTGCTTTTCTACATTTCTCATACTGATGCTTCTTAAAGGTTAATAAATTACATTTCTACTAATAAGAGTGCTCAGACAGAAAAATGACTGTCCATTCATCCACATACGCCATTCATTTAGGATTTAAAAGATGAATGAGAAGCAATGTACTAACGGGATAACATATACTCCAATGAGATTTATGAGAGTAAATGCAGAAAACAGTTCCCGACAGCCGTAGATATAATTGTTAATTATACTTGTGAATATGTATTTCATATAAAAATAGTTCCTACATTTGTGGCCGTTATGATGAAGTACATATTCTGTATATTATTAGGTATATTTCTAAGTTGGGGATTCCAGTTGATTTCCGACGAAAGGCAAGAAGCATATCGGCCAGAAACCGGTAGTACCTATATACAAACTTGTGTTAATGCTTTTCATCCCGAAACTAAAACTATGATAAAACAACTAGGGAAAGAAAAGAAACTCGTCAAAGCAAAAGAAAATACAGGAAAGCAGGACTACAATGACAGTGACGGTGTCTTAAATCCATCCTCCTTCCGTTATTTCTCTCCTTCAAAGTTACTTAGATTCAATATTCATTCCGTTACTATCCGGATATTAAGTTCTTTAAAGATTCAACTTCCTAAGAATCAATGGACAGGTTTCTCATTCTATACTAATTTTATCAAATATTCCGATAGATATCACATCTATACATTAGGTCATATACTCATTTAGCCATTTTATACCTTTTATAGACATAGAAAATTCATATTTTCTATGCCTTATTTGTTGTTCCTATCTTTTCCTTTTAATAACAATCAAAGTATATAAAATGGATTTTTTACTCAATTTTATACTCCATATTGACCAATATATGGTCATGATTGTGCGTGATTATCATGCATGGACCTATGCTATCTTATTCATCATAATCTTCTGTGAAACCGGATTAGTAGTCACTCCTTTCCTCCCGGGTGACTCTTTACTTTTCGTTGCCGGAGCGATCTCTGCGTTACCCGATATGCCTATCAGCATACACATACTCGTTATCATATTATTTGCTGCTGCCATATTAGGTGATTCATGCAATTATATGATTGGGCATTTCTTTGGTCGAAGGCTATTCAACAATCCTAAATCCAAGATATTCAAGCAAAGTCACTTGGAGAAAACGCACGAATTTTATAAGAAGTATGGTGGCAAAACCATTATCCTGGCACGCTTTATCCCCATAGTACGTACATTTGCCCCCTTCGTTGCAGGAATGGGGAAAATGAATTACTACTATTTTATGGTATATAATTTGGTTGGTGGAGCTGTCTGGGTAACTATATTCTGTTATGCAGGATATTTCTTCGGCGATCTCCCGTTTGTGCAGGAAAACCTAAAACTACTCATTGTAGCCATTATATTCATATCCATATTGCCTGCCGTAATTGAGGTCATACGCGCCAAGTTGAAATTTTAAACTGCCCAAACCATAGTCTGTATTCATTTGTTACTAATATAAATAAAGTAGAAAAAACAATTTAAAGTTTTTACACTTATGAAAAATTCTTTTTTTAGTCGGTTTACCCCAAAGGAACCGAAGTTTTTCCCGTTACTGAAACAATTATCAGAAGTACTTTCTGCCTCATCTGTTGCTTTAGTAGAAAGTCTGCAACATGACCAACCGGCAGAACGCTCGGAGTACTACAAAAAGATCAAAGACCTCGAACGGGAAGGAGACAGACTGACACATCTGATTTTTGATGAATTAGGAACTACATTCATCACTCCCTTTGACCGTGAAGATATTCATGACTTAGCTTCTTGTATGGATGATGTCATCGACGGAATAAACAGTTGTGCCAAAAGGATTTCCATTTATAATCCTCGTCCTATTTCTGAAAGCGGAAAAGAACTGAGCCGTTTGATCCAAGAAGAAGCTATATATATTTGTAAAGCTATGGATGAACTCGAAACATTCCGCAAAAAGCCGACACTCCTCCGAGAATATTGCTCCAAACTGCATGAAATCGAAAACCAAGCGGATGATGTATATGAGTTCTTCATCACCAAACTCTTTGAAGAAGAAAAAGATTGTATCGAACTTATCAAGATTAAAGAAATCATGCACGAACTGGAAAAGACAACCGATGCTGCAGAGCATGTAGGTAAAATTCTGAAAAGCCTGATTGTAAAGTACGCATAAAAGAAGCCTGAACACATGGAATTATTAGTGACTATCATTATCCTAGCTCTGATATTCGACTATATCAACGGCTTTCACGATGCTGCAAACTCCATTGCCACTATCGTATCTACGAGAGTTCTTACCCCCTTCCAAGCTGTATTATGGGCTGCCTTCTTTAATTTCGTTGCTTTCTTTATCGCTAAATATATAATAGGCGGATTCGGAATTGCCAACACTGTATCCAAAACCGTAGTAGAGCAATATATTACTTTACCGATTATATTAGCAGGAGTTATTGCCGCTATCACTTGGAATCTGATTACTTGGTGGAAAGGTATCCCCTCCTCTTCTTCTCATACCCTTATCGGAGGATTTGCAGGAGCAGCTATCATGGCAAACGGATTTGAAGCTATTCAACTTAATATCATCCTAAAAATTGCAGCATTTATTTTTTTGGCTCCTTTTATTGGCATGGTCATTGCATTCGGATTCACTTTGTTCGTACTTTATATCTGCCGGCGAGCTCATCCTCATACCGCAGAGCAATGGTTCAAGAGATTACAACTTGTATCCTCCGCCCTTTTCAGTGTCGGACATGGTCTGAATGACTCTCAGAAAGTAATGGGTATCATAGCTGCCGCCATGATAGCCGCACATTCCATGGGATTGGGGATGGGCATAAATAGTATCAATGATCTGCCCGACTGGGTTGCCTTCTCCTGTTTTACGGCCATTTCACTCGGAACCATGTCCGGAGGTTGGAAGATAGTAAAAACAATGGGAACCAGAATCACCAAAGTAACTCCACTGGAAGGAGTGATTGCCGAAACAGCAGGTGCTTTCACTCTCTACATCACGGAAATGTTGAAAATTCCTGTAAGTACGACACATACTATCACAGGAGCAATCATCGGAGTAGGCGCAACAAAACGCCTTTCTGCTGTTCGTTGGGGAGTTACCAAAAGCCTGATGACGGCTTGGATTCTTACAATTCCGGTCAGCGGACTTTTAGCAGCCGGTGTTTATTTTATTGTTTCTTTATTTATATAATAAAACATATTCCAGCCATATAAAA
>NZ_MNQN01000083.1:0-3586 GCF_001915455.1 Bacteroides sp. 43_46
TCGATAGTAGCCATTTTCTTCACAGCCTTACGGATAGTCGGGAAGTTAGTCAACATACCACCCGGCCAGCGTTCGATTACATAAGGCATATTAACAGATTGAGCTTTCTCAGCTACAACTTGTTTAGCTTGTTTTTTAGTAGCAACAAAAAGAACTTTCTTGCCTGATTTAGCAATCTGTTTCAAAGCTTCAGCAGCTTCGTCTACTTTTGCAACTGTTTTGTGGAGGTCAATGATGTGAATACCATTGCGTTCCATGAAAATATAAGGAGCCATTGCAGGGTTCCACTTTCTTTTAAGGTGTCCGAAGTGGCATCCGGCTTCCAATAATGTATCAAAATTTGTTCTTGACATCTTGTTTTTCTTTAAATCGTTTACTTTCTTTTTTGTTTTTTCTAAACCAACCGCCGGGTAGTCTATGAGTAGAGTCCCAGTAGTTTAGATACTAAACATATTCCTCGGTCAGGCAGCCCATTAACGCTTGCTGAACTGGAATCTTCTACGAGCTTTCGGCTGTCCCGGTTTCTTACGCTCAACAGAACGCGGGTCACGAGTCATAAAGCCTTCTGCACGAAGAGCAGCTTTATCTTCAGCGTTGATTTTAACCAATGCACGGGCAATTGCTAAACGCAAAGCCTGAGACTGACCTGTGAAACCACCACCACACAAGTTTACTTTGATGTCATACTTCTCAGCAGCACCAATCTTGTTCAATGGTTGTTTTACAACATACTGAAGAATAGTTGATGGAAAGTACTCTGCAAGGTCTCTCTTGTTAATAGTAATCTTTCCTGTACCTTCGCTTACGAAAATACGTGCAATTGCACGTTTACGTCTGCCTAATGCATTTACTACTTCCATTATATCTTATTTATATGAATTAATATCAATCATTTTCGGGTTCTGAGCTACTTGTTTGTGTTCGCTACCAGCGTAAACATACAAGTTGTTCAGCAATTTAGCTCCCAAAATGTTCTTAGGAAGCATGCCCTTCACTACTTTTTTCAGTAATCTCTCTTCACCGTTCGGTTTTGCAATCAAACGGGCAGGAGTCATTTCTCTCTGACCACCAGGGTAGCCTGTATATGACAAATAAACTCTGTCATTCCACTTGTTACCAGTCAGTTTTACTTTGTCTGCATTGATGATGATAACGTTATCACCGCAGTCTACGTGAGGAGTAAAGTTTGGTTTGTACTTTCCTCTCAACAATTTTGCAACTTTTGCTCCCAGACGACCCAGTGTTTGGTCTGTAGCGTCAACAATAACCCATTCTTTGGTTACAGTTGCTTTGTTGGCAGAAATGGTCTTGTAACTTAAAGTATCCACTCTAATTTTGTTTTTTAAATGTTACTACTAAAAATATTCTTCACCACTTATTAGTCTTCCCCGGACAAAGGACGACTAACTTGCTATGAATTAATCTCTTATCTTTTTGTGATAATAATCGGCTTGCAAAAGTACGGCTTTTCTTTGAATTGGCAAACTATTTCTTGCTTTTTTTGAATATATCTAATTGGCAAACAAGAAGAAATAGAACGAAAAACAGGCATAAAAAAGTCTGCATATCTTCTCCTTTAAAGAAGTAATATGCAGACTATAATAACAATCAAATTATCTTTATCTCACAATATCTTCCGGAAATTTGGCCGGCATACTTATTCTTTTCCAGGTTTCATAATACCAGGTGTTCAATTCATTTCCATTCAAGTCATTCTTGATGAAGTATTTTAAATGCAGATAATCGCTATCCTTTATTTCAAATTCCAGAATATTGTCCTGATTATCCAACATCGGAAGATGAATATTCTTCTCGATACTTTCTCTATAAGAATCATCTGTCAACTGCTTCCACGACCCATATCCCGTAACAATTGCACTGGAACCGGGAATAATAGTGAAGTTCACGATTCTTCCATCATCACTCAATACCTTAAATGTATTACTGGGTTTCAACTCTCCCGGAACATCGGGAGACTCCGACACATAATGGCAAAGTTGCCAGATTCCTTTCAACTCGGCCACCTTGAATTTAGTTTTCTTTTGGGCCATCGCACCTGTTACCGCCAACAACATTATTGAAAGCATGGTAAAGAAATAGAGTTTTTTCATTGCCGTATTATTTTAGTTAACACTCTTGAATGCGTATGTCCAAATATAAAGATTTATTTTGAGAATAGAACAATAAAGTGCATAAAAAAACTCGCATAACCAAAAGATTATGCGAGTTTTACATAAATATACCGAAATATTAGAAATCAGCATTTCTCGGTGTACGCGGGAACGGTATCACGTCACGGATGTTTGACATGCCTGTTACGAAAAGTAACAAACGTTCAAAACCAAGCCCGAAGCCGGAGTGAGGACAAGTACCGAACTTGCGGGTATCCAGATACCACCACATATCCTTCATCGGGATATGCATTTCTTCAATACGAGTCATTAGCTTATCATAATCTGATTCACGTTCGGAACCGCCTATGATTTCACCGATTTTCGGGAAAAGAACATCCATTGCACGTACCGTCTTACCATCCTCGTTTTGCTTCATATAGAAGGCTTTGATCTCCTTCGGATAGTCAGTCAGGATTACCGGACGCTTGAAATGTTCTTCCACCAAATAACGTTCGTGTTCGGAAGCCAAGTCCACACCCCAATAAACCGGGAACTCAAATTTGTGGCCTTTTGCAACAGCTTCCTCCAGAATCTTGATACCGTCTGTATAAGGCAAACGTACGAAATCATCTTTCAATACTCCTTGCAGCCGTTCAATCAATCCCTTATCGAACATATCATTCAGGAATTTCACGTCATCCGCACAGTTATCCAACGCCCATTTCACACAATATTTAATGAACTCTTCTGCCAAGTCCATATTGTCTGCGATGTCGTTGAAAGCAACTTCCGGCTCAATCATCCAAAACTCAGCCAAGTGACGGGGAGTATTGGAGTTTTCGGCACGGAACGTAGGACCAAATGTATAGATAGCTCCCAAAGCTGTGGCAGCCAGCTCACCTTCCAACTGACCGGAAACAGTCAAACTTGCCTGCTTGCCGAAGAAATCATCATCATAAGAGATAGAACCTCTTTCGTCTTTCTTCAAGTCATACAGATTCATGGTAGTCACCTGAAACATCTGTCCGGCACCTTCACAGTCTGAAGCTGTAATGATTGGCGTATGAAAATAGAAGAATCCTCTGTCATGGAAAAACTTGTGGATAGCAATTGCCATGTTATGACGAATACGGAACACCGCACCAAAAGTATTGGTACGCGGACGCAAATGGGCAATCTCGCGCAAGAATTCCATAGAGTGCCCTTTCTTCTGCAACGGGTATGTGTTATCGCAAGTACCCAGCACTTCGATTTCACGAGCCTGCACTTCCACCTTTTGGCCGGAGCCTACCGATTCCACCATTTCACCGTTCACGCTGATACAAGCGCCGGTAGTAATCAGTTTAAGCATCTCTTCATCAAAATTAGCCAAATCTACTACGACCTGCAAATTATTTATTGTAGAACCGTCATTCAGTGCGATAAAGTTTACTTGTTTGCTACCTCTGCGGGTGCGAACCCATCCTTTCACA
>NZ_MNQN01000120.1:0-59058 GCF_001915455.1 Bacteroides sp. 43_46
AGGAGGGGAAACGGACTATTGTTTCTCTTCATGTGAAAGGCATTTGTAAATATCTAGGCATATGAAGTCTCTTCCGTGGATATTAGTCTGTCTATTGTTTGGCGTGATCGTGTGGATGCGTTGTCATCTGCACGATCTGTCAACTGTGTACATTAAGGGAGATACTGTACATGTCCGGGACACAGTAAGAGACACAATACCCAAACCGGCAAAGAGAACTCCAAAGCGTATCGATACGGTATATTTACCTATCTTGATAGATACTACGACTGACAGAACCGTAGAAGGTGATTCAATTCCGGTACTTGTACCTATTGTAAGCAAGGAATATAAAACTGATAATTACCGGGCCATAGTTAGTGGATATAAGCCTAGTCTTGATTTCATGGAGGTGTACAGAGACAAGGAAATTATTACTCTTTCACCTTTACAGAAGAAAAAACGTTGGGGATTAGGCTTACAGACAGGATATAGTTATCCGGGCGGTTGGTATGTTGGGGTGGGAATAAGCTGTAATTTGATTATGTGGTAATGAAAAAGGAAATACAATACACTAGTATTCGTAGATTACTTCTCCATTATTTTTTTTACTGCTAAATTCTTTTTGGATATTTCACATATTATTTATAATTTCGTATTTACATTTTAATCTAATCTTATGATGTAACTTATATAAATTATATTGAAGGTATGAAATATATATGTTTATTTCTTTTTGCGTGTATTTCAATAATATCCAAAGCACAAACTTTAATTCTATCAGAAAATGATTCTACGGTTATGACAGAATATAATGATGGGAATCTTTGGGCATATAGAAATGCGAATGGTTTTATCGTTGGCCTTACGACTTATGAAACGAAGGATGATTATGGAAAATATTATCGGATTGATGTTTTCATCAAGAATCAGTGTGATTCGTCGGTCATATTTACGCCGGACGATGTTACTTCTCATTTGCTGACTAATAGAGGAGATAATTATCAATTAATGGTATACACAAATGAAGCTTTTCAGAAAAAGATAAGAAAGTCTCAAAACTGGGCTATGGCCTTATATGGCTTTTCTTCTGGGCTTAGTGCGGGAAGTGCCGGATATTCTACATCTTATTCCACATCGTATTCGTCAAATGGTACCGCTTATACAACAGTGACCAACCATTATGATGCAAATGCGGCTTTTCAAGCTAATATGGCATCATCTTATCAACTACAAACATTGGGTAAAATGATGGATAATGATAGGGAAATAAAAAGGCAAGGATATCTGAAGAAGACAACGGTACATCCCAATGAGGGTATAATAGGATATATGAACATTAAAAGAAAAAAGGGAAAGATTCTAACTATAAATATACCTATCAATGGTTATGTTTATTCTTTTGATTGGGATGTAAGTAAATAATTGGATTGAAGGTAAATGAAAGGCAGCTTATTAGGCTGCCTTTTTTGTAATCCTTCCTATCAACAACACACGAATCAACAAACTCTCAAGAAGGGTTACATAAGATAGTACTAATATATAAATGAAAAGTTCGATCGTGGATATAAAAAAAGTGAGGGGAACCACCCCCTCACCAAAGTCAAACCAAAATAATCCGAATTATGTCCGTATTATCTTGATGTTGCAAAGATACAATTATTTTTCGATTAGACAATAAAAATCCCTGCATCGGCTCAATGCAGGGATGGTGTCAAATAAGAGCTTAACTGATCTTTAATGATGTCTGATGAATCATTTCGCTAACATCGTTCAAAGCGTTCAGAAACGTTTTGAGTTCATTGTCAGTAAAGCGAGCCTTTTTCCCGTTGACTATATTTCCGTTAATACGCTGATATAGCCAGTTTCTACTTTTACCAAAATATTTCTTTGCAATATAACTGAATGAGATTGCTTCGGGCAATTCTCCAAGTTTATCACGTAATATGGCTTCTTCCACTCTTTCTATATAATCATTGCAGGCATTTACCGTTGCTTTTAGCCCAGCTTCAGATGCTTTTTTGTAGGCTTCCTTTTGGGCTTCCGGTAGTTTATTATATTTATCCTGCATTTCCTTTTTGAAAGCTTCTTTTTCTTCTGTGGTTTTTAGTTCTTTGAATCTTTCAAAGTCAGCCTGCATTTCTTTTGTTGGCAGGCAATCATTCCAATCTATCATAGCTTTTAATGTTTGTCCCTCCCCGAAGGGAGGGATGTTAATTACAACTTTTTTAATTTCTCTTGGATTTCGTTCATCCGATCGAGTATGTCATTTATAAGCGCTTCCCGTTCTTTGGCATTTTCAGGAACCCCATAGGCCTCGTGAAAAGAAGCGAGAAGTTTTAAATTCTCATACTCTTGTTCTAATTCTTTTTTTTCTTCATCTTTCATCAGTTAAACATTAAAATTAAGAACTCTTATTTGACACTACAAAGATAATAAGCATTTGGTTATTATGCAAATTCTTAGTGATTTATTTTATATGTGATTATTCATTTTTCAAGTTGTCAAGTATTTCCCTGATTGCTTTATCAGCGTGTTTTCTCATTATTGTGACATAGTTGAAGATTGGTCTATCTTCTTTCATTGACTGCCCGATACAGTATTCCAGTGTACTAAGAGGAATTCCCAGGTCATATCCATGTTGGACGAAAGATTTGCGGGCTGAATATAGGGTGAATTTATGCCTGATTCCTGCCACCTTGCCTAATTGACTGATTTTCCTAGCCAGCAGGTTATAGCAGGAGGTATAGTTCTTGTATTTCCCGAATATAATTTTCCCCGTATTCTTTTTCATATACTTTTTTATAATGGGCTTTGCTTCTTCGGGAATGGAAAAGGAAATCAGGGAGTCCCCCTCTTTGGTGTTTTTGGTCTTTTTTCGGATGTAGTTTATTTCATCCGTCCGGAAATCGTATGCTAGTATGTCTACTAGGTTCATGCCGGCAAGATAATAAGTAAGCATGAAAATGTCCCGTGTGACGTTGAGATTGTAATGCTCTAAATTGGCGTCCCTGATTGTCTTGAGTTCTTCGACGGTGATTTGCGTTTCCCTCTTTTGGGCTGATGGAATTCTGGCTGTGATGAAAGGGTCGATATCGTAGGTGACGTATCTCATCTTTATAGCATAGTTAATGATAACCTTTAGGAGGGTTATGTAGATGTTGATTGTGGTGCTTGACAGCTTTGTCTTTTTGAGCCATGATATGTACTGGTTCATTCTGATAGGGGTAATATGTTCCATGAGAGAACCGTTCCCGATGAATTGCATAAACTTGTTTGTGGCCAGCCGATAGAGTTTGTATGTCTTGGTACGTTCTTCTTCATCTATTTGGGACAGATATTCATCCACGATATCCTCGAACTTACGATGCTTTTCTCCGTTTAACGGGTTAGTTATCATTTTGACTAATTGCGTGCACGTGAGCGAATCAGGGTAGTCCAGTTCCATGTATCGCTTGAAATAAAGGTTGTATAGCTGTTGTAATTTTGTATTGAGAAAATCCTTGTCTGGACGGTGTACTATTTTACCGTTCTTAAACTCGTTTTCCCTTACCACTATATCCGTGGTGATGAATCTCGTTTCAGAGTTGTGTGCGACTCGAATTCTTATTTTATGTGTCCCGTCTGATAACCTTTTTGCGGGAACTATTACCAATGTTAATGTAGCCATAATTTGTGTTTTTAGGGTAAAAATGGCGTTTTCGACCATTATTTTTTTAACATCCTATTGTAATTTACTTATAATCAGATTCTAATCCGGGAATTTTCCGACCATAATCCGACCATTTTATAGCGTCAAAAGTGACGTTTTTGCTCTCTATTATAGACTACTAATTGATAGGAAAAATAGTTCGATTGTGCTTTTAATATGCTGTATATCAATAAAATAAAAATCGGAAGCTCATGCTCGCTCGCAGGCTTCCGATCAACACAAAAACTAAACTAGACTTAACTAAACTATTCTATTCTTGGAATTTCACAATCCCTTTTCTGTTCGGTGCAAATGTACGCATAAATCATATTCTGACAAACTATAATCGACAAAATTCTCTTTTTTACCGATAAAACAGCTAAACATTAGCTCCTCTCGTCGAGGAAAGTTTGGAAGACCTGCTTGTAGCTGTCGCTGATAGGGATATAGGTCTTGTCGAATACAATACGGCCACGGTCAATCACACGTATTTTATCTTTTTGTACAATGAACGAACGGTGTACACGTATAAAGCGGCTGGACGGCAGAAGTTCTTCCATAGCTTTCATACTCATCAATGAAAGAATAGGTTTGGGAGCGTCTTCTGTATAAATTTTAATATAATCTTTCAGTCCTTCGATATACATAATTTTCTTCAAGTCTACTTGTACCAGTTTGTAGTCACTTTTTACAAAAATGCTGTCTATTTCTTCCGGTTTCTGAACCAGTTCGAACCATTGAAGTGCCTTATTGGCAGCTTGCAGGAAATCGACATACGAAATAGGTTTCAGCAGATAATCGAGCGCATTGACACGGTAGCCGTCAATGGCATACTGACCGAAGGCGGTGGTAAACACAATACGGGTACGAGAATCCACCATTTTAGAAAACTCCAGTCCGTTAAGCTCCGGCATTTGAATATCCAGGAAAAGAAGATCGACTTCCTCATCCGGCAACTCTTTCATGGCCTGAACCGCACTGGAATATTTCCCGGCTAGTTGCAGAAACGGAGTCTTGTTCACGTAACTCTCCAACAGACCGAGAGCCAGAGGCTCATCATCAACGATTGCACAACGTAACATCATAATTCTCTATATCTATTGTTTAATACTTAACGTTTTATTCTCAAATCCTGATACTCAGTCGAGATTCGTACACTTCTCCCTCCTTCGAAATGCCTTTCGACCAGGTGTAATCCCCTGGATAAAGTATCTCCAGCCGTCGGCTGACTTGTTCCAATCCCACGCCTGAACCACTCTTGTCCTCCATTGTCTTAGGATGATTACTGTTACGGATCTCACAAATTACCTCTTTGTTGCTTTCCGAGATACGAATGCTGATGAAACTCGTTTCGGTGGGGGAGATGCCATGTTTGAAAGCGTTCTCAATCAAGGAAATGAAGATAAGTGGGGCAATAAGTGTCTGGCTGTCCGGCTGGATATCGAATTGAGTAGTCATTTTTACGTTCGACGATAATCGGATACGCATCAGTTCAATGTAATTGCGGATGAAGTCCACTTCCTTGCAGAGAGGGACATACGTCTGCTGATTGTCGTACAGAACATAACGGAGTAATTTACTCAATTCCTGTACCGCCTGTTGTGCCTTGTCCGAGTCGAACGCAATCAGTGCATAAATATTGTTCAGGGTGTTCAGCAGGAAGTGCGGATTCAGCTGATTGCGCAGATTTTTCAGTTCAGCTTCCGCACGGCTTTTTTCTGCTTCCTTACGGGCAGCTTCGTTCTGTGTCCAACGGGCACTCATGCGGATAGCGGCACTTAGCCCGATAGTAAAGACAAGGCTCAGCATATCTCTAAGGAAAAACAGCCAGCCCGGAGGCATACCCGCCCGTTTGGGTTTCGGAGCAAATGACGGGTCGAATGTCAGGCTCTGCCAGAGATGAAGTAAAACTCCAATGGCACATAATAGGATGATGTTGTAAACAACATATCTCTTAGCCTGATTCTGAAAAAGGTAGCGGGGAACCAACAGGAAATAATTGGCGTAGAACACGATCATAAAAGAAAGTGGTACGGCGGCATGGCGTACGTAAGCCCACCAGTTGATGTTTCCGTTCCCACGTTCGACGAAAAAGAACGGGAAACCGAACATAATCCCCCAGCCGATAATGTGTATCAGTATCTCCAGGGGACGACGTGCGGATGTAAAGGTTTGTTTCATAAAGACAAAGATAGTTTTTTATTCGTATCTGATTGCCTCAATCGGATCTAAATCTGCAGCTTTTTTTGCAGGATACCAACCGAAGAAGACTCCGGTGACGGTACAGACAGCGAAAGAAAGGAAAACGCTCCACGGCTGAATATAGATAGGCCAGTGGGCCACGCTTTTCACTATCCAACTGGCTCCGCAGCCGATAATGACTCCGATGATACCTCCGGTGATACTGATCATGATCGCTTCGATAAGAAATTGGCTCAGAATATCGACGCCTCGTGCTCCGACGGACATACGCAGACCGATTTCACGGGTACGTTCCGTGACGGATACATACATGATATTCATGATTCCGATACCGCCCACTACCAATGAAATGCCGGCGATACAGGCAAGCAGGGTTGTCATCAAGTCGGTGGTAGAGTTCAGCATTGTACTCAATTCCTGTTGGGTACGGATCGTGAAGTCATCGTCGTCCGAGGCTTTTAGCTTATGATTGCGGCGAAGAATTTCGGTGATTTCCTCCGTGGCATAGTCCGTCATATCTTCAGTGAGGGCAGAAGCAAAGACGCCTTGCAGGTAAGTGACGGCGAGTAGGCGTTTCATCACTGTGGTGTAAGGCGCAAGCACGACGGCGTCCTGATCCTGTCCCATAGAGTTGTAACCTTTCGATTTGAGCACACCTACCACGCGAAGCGGTATTTTGCTGAAACGGATAATCTTTCCCACGGGATCACTACCGTCCGGGAAAAGGTTATCTACGATTGTCTTTCCGATAACGCATACTTTGGCAGAGCTTTGTATATCGGCTTCGGTAAACATCTCTCCATTTTCGACAGTGAGCTGACGGATGTCGAGATATTCTGTTCCTACTCCGTTGACGGAGGCAGGGTAGTTATTGTTTCCGGCGATGAGCTGTCCGGACGAAGATACGTTGGGACTAATGGCAGACAGGAAATTTGTCTCATCGCGTAAGGCTTCGTAGTCTGCTAGTTTCAAGGTCTGCATCGCAGAGGGATCTTGCCGGACACCTCCACGCATATCGGCTCCCGGGTGAATCATTATCATGTTCGAGCCCATTTCGGATATCTGCTGCTGGATACTTTTCTTCGAGCCTTGTCCAATGGCAAGCATCGTGATGACGGATGCGACACCGATAATGATGCCGAGCATGGTAAGGAAAGCACGTAGCTTGTTGTTCGCCAACGCCCGGAGAGCTATTTTAAATAAATTGGTTCCATTCATGTTTAAAAGCTTATAACTTTAATTAGTCTTCCTCATTTTTCGGCAATGCAGCCAGCGCTTCGGCGGCAGACAGAATCTTCGTATTGACCGTATCTTCCGTTATATGACCGTCGCGCAACCGTATATTCCGGCTACTGTATTGTGCGATTTCGGGATTATGCGTTACGAATATAATTGTACGTCCTTCCGCGTGAAGTTTCTGAAACAGGACAAGTATCTCAAAAGAGGTACGGGTGTCGAGATTTCCGGTGGCTTCGTCGGCAAGGATAACGGCAGGATTGTTCACCAGTGCGCGGGCGATGGCAACACGTTGCATCTGTCCGCCGGACATTTGGTTCGACTTATGTTCGAGACGGTCGCCCAGTCCCACCGCTTGTAGAGACTCGATAGCACGGCGGCGACGTTCGGAGGCACTGACGGCGGAGTTGTACATCAGCGGCAACTCCACGTTTTCTACTGCCGTTGTTTTGGGGAGGAGGTTGTAGCTCTGGAACACAAAACCGATTTTCCGGTTTCTGAGTACCGCCCGTTGAGGTTTGCTCATTGTGCGGACGGAGATTCCGTCGAGCAGATACTCTCCGCTGGTTGGGGTATCCAGGCAGCCCAATGTGTTGAGCAGCGTGGATTTTCCCGAACCGGAAGTTCCCATGATAGTAACAAACTCTCCTTCGTTGATAGTGAAAGAAACGCCTCGTAACGCATGGACAGTTTCTTCTCCTACCTGAAAGTCACGTTTGATATTTTGAAGTTCAATTACTTTTTTCATCTTTTATTCTTTATTTCTCATTTGCAAAATGTCTGCTGGTTTTCAGAATCGGTTTTACATACTTCTCGGATTTGCGCAAAGTTTATTTTAGCCTGTTTTAATGTGAGTTCGATATAACAGTTATCATCCGCATGGTTTCCCTTCCGGGAAGGAGGGGAAACCAAAGGGCGGGGTGGTAGGTGCGGCCATTTGCTTTTAATCGTAAGGCAGTATATTTCATATACCTATATATTCACCTACCACCTCCCCCTACGGGTACTCCTCCTTCCCGAAGGAGGAGAGTTGTGAACAGTATAGACTTATATCGAACTCACATTATTTTAATTTTAGGAAATCAGCTCTATCCTCTTAGACTGATTTCTTAAAATGGATTCATTTTTTCTTTTTGCTTCCCGGAGGGCCCGGCATGAACGGACTTCTTTCTCCGCCTTCCTGACCTGTCGGGGCTTCCATGCTTTCGCCCGGCATGCCACCTATGGTAGCTTCTGTCACTACTCTTGTTCCTTCGGCGACACCGCTGATGATCTCTGTGGAGATTCCGTTTGTAATTCCTATTTCTACCGGATGAGCAGTGAATGTGGTGCCTTCGCGTGTCCAGACTTTATGTTCGCTTTCGCAATCCTTCACAATATCGTTTTTACCGATCAGAGGTTCTTCCGGTGTAAAGCGCAAAGCCTTGTTAGGAACAGACAGTACATCTTTCTTGTCGAGAATATAGATTGTGATATTGGCAGTCAGACGTGGTTTCAGTTTCAGATCCGGATTATGGGCGGAGATTACCACCTCATAAGTAACCACCGTGCTGGTGCTGGAACTTGTACTGCTGGTACTGCTCGCATCTCCCAGGCGAATCTGTGTCACTACTCCTTCGAATGTGTCGTTCGGATAAGCGTCTACCGTGAAGCTGGCACGTTGACCTTCTTCGATACCGCCTATATCAGCTTCGTCCACGTCGGCCACTACCTGCATCTTTGTCAAGTCCGCAGCAATGGTGAACAAGGTCGGAGTTTCGAATCCGGAAGCAACAGTCTGTCCGGCTTCCACATCACGGCTGATAACTACACCGTCAATCGGTGAGGTAATCGTGGCGTAGGACAGGTTACGCTCTGCTTTTGCCAGAGAGGCTTTGCTGCTGTCGTAGTTACTTTTGGCTTTCTGGTAGTTATAGAGGGCCTGTTCGTAGTCCGTATCACTGATTAATGATTTCTCGTGCAGACCTTTGCTGCGTTGGAAGTTCTTTTCCTGATATTCGTATTCGGCTTTCGCACCGTCATAGGTTGCTTTCTGTGAAGCCAGTTCGCTTTGCAGGGTGACGCGGTCCATTTCGGCTATCAACTGTCCTTTGGTTACTACCGAGTTATAGTCCACATAGATTTTGTCGATGATACCGGATACCTGTGTACCGACTTCTACTTCCGTTACCGGTTCGATCGTTCCGGTAGCAGTCACCGAATTTGAAATATCGCCTTTGCTGACAGTAGTGGTGGCATACGTAACCTTGTGTTTGGCGGGTGAACCTGCAAAGAACCAGATTCCTGCTCCCACAACCACAACGACTGCCACAGCGATTAGAATAATCTTTTTCGTTTTCATTCGTTTATTATGCTTTTACTTATTTATAATGCTGATATTCGATTCCTTACAAAGCTAGTTTGTCGCCTTGATAGAACTTCAACAACTGTGTATTCAGTATTGCCATATATTTGGCTTGAAGCTGTTCTTGCTGTGCTTGTAGCAAGTTGTTCTTTTCAGTGAGAAGTTCTACTGTATTTTTCATTCCCAGATTGAATTGCTCGCTAATCAGGTTGTAGCTGATTTGCGTACTTTTCAGTTTCTCGTTGGCTGCTGCATAGCGTTGCTGTGCACTGTTGGCGTCGAGCCAAAGTCCTTCAATCGTTTTGTATAAGGCTTTCTGTTCGTCGAGCAATGACAGCATACTCGTTTCATATTGTAACTTGGCTTTCTGTACGGCACTCTTTGTCTGTCGATTATTGAAAATAGGCACGCTGACAGACAATCCGATGGAATTGTTCCAGCCATTTTTTACTTGTTCGCCGAAAGTGAAATCACTACCACTGGTATGATTCGTTCCGATTCCCGCGCTGAGGCTGACGGTAGGAAGGTAGCCGGACTTGGCAATGTCGATTCCCAATTCGGAAGCGTTCACATTGAGTTTGCTCGCTTCGATTTCGGGACGAAGGGCAAGGGCACTCACATACACATCTCTTTTGGCGGGCAACGGAGACAGTACATTCTCGTCGGACAGAGCGGGGAGATAGATGTTCATTTCATTCTCCCCGTCGAGTTCGAGCAGTTGTTTCAGTTGTAATTTGTAATCTTGCAGAGTGGCTTGCGCTGTGACAAGTTGGTAACGGTCGGTACTGACCTGCGCTTCCAATTGTGCGAAATCGCTTTTGGCAATGCTTCCGGCATTCAGAAGTTCCTGACCGCGGTCGCGCTGTGCAATGGAGACTTGCAGCGTATTTTCATTTACTCTGACAGACTCTGCTGCATAAAGTATCTGAATATATATTTGTGCAATAGACTCCTGAATACTGTTCTCCGAAGTCGCTACATCCAGTTCGGCTACCTGATTGTTCAGTTTCTCCTGTTGGATTGTCTTCAGCCGTTTGCTACCATTATAAAGAGTCCACGAGGCATTTAGTCCGTAGTTTCCATTGTAACTGGTTTTACTGTTGGTACTGATAATCTCACTGCCACTGACTCTGCTACTTGATTCCTGATACGGCCGGTTCACAACCTGCTGGCTGGTAGAGAAGGAGAGGCTGGGGAACAAGGCAGCCTTGGCTGTCTTCACATCAATCTGCGTGCTTGCCGCAGTAACCCGATTTTTACGAATCGTAATATTCTGCTCAAGGGCATAGTCGATACACGATTGCAAGTCCCATTGAGCGGGAAGCTTTGTTTCGTTCAGTGTATCGACTTGCAGAGAAGAATTTTGGGCAGATATGCCGGGCAGCATACCTGCACCCAAAAATGCTATCACTGTCAATCTTCTTACGTTTATCATATTCATTCTTCTATTAATTAACCGGAAACGAAGGTACGTACATATTATAATAGCAGCAAAAGTGATAGACGGATTGCGGAATTTCGCCGTTAAATGATTTTTTTCTGTCGATAGGCAGGTTTTTTTAGAAAAACACGACAAATTCTGCAACAATTCAAGGGATTTGTTTGTTTTAATTATAAAAATTGTATATTTGTACTCATTACAAATCTTGACGTAGAAATATGAAGAATACACTACTTTCCGTCTGGAACTTCTACCTGGAAGGCTTTCGAAGTATGACTTTGGGGCGTACTCTGTGGATTATTATCCTTTTGAAATTATTCATCATGTTCTTTATTCTGAAGTTGTTCTTCTTCCCCGACTTTCTTGGCGACCACCCTACGGATGCCGACAAGGGAACGTATGTGGGAAATGAACTGATACAACGTGCTCTTCCCGAGAAATCTACTGATTTTTAACTTTTAAACTACATAAGATTATGATTGAAAGTATTGACACCTCGCTGATCGATTGGTCGAGAGCCCAATTTGCGATGACAGCTATGTACCACTGGATTTTTGTTCCCCTTACGCTCGGACTGGCGGTGGTAATGGGAATAATGGAGACGCTGTATTATAAAACAGGCAATGAATTCTGGAAACGGACAGCCAAATTTTGGATGAAACTTTTCGGTATTAACTTTGCCATTGGTGTGGCAACCGGTTTGATTCTGGAATTTGAATTTGGTACGAATTGGAGTAATTATTCGTGGTTCGTAGGCGATATCTTCGGTGCGCCGTTGGCTATTGAAGGGATTTTGGCCTTCTTCATGGAAGCTACGTTTATAGCGGTGATGTTCTTCGGCTGGGAGAAAGTGAGCAAGCGTTTTCATTTGGCTTCTACCTGGCTGACAGGTCTGGGAGCTACAATTTCCGCCTGGTGGATTCTTGTTGCCAATGCTTGGATGCAACATCCGGTGGGTATGGAGTTCAATCCTGATACGGTTCGTAATGAAATGGTGGACTTTTGGGCGGTGGCTACTTCGCCTGTGGCCGTCAATAAATTCTTTCATACGGTGTTGTCCGGCTGGGTGCTGGGTGGCGTGTTTGTAGTAGGCATTGGTTGCTGGTATTTGTTGAAGAAGCGCAATCGTGAGTTTGCACTTGCCAGCATAAAGATTGGTGCTATCTTCGGATTGGTGGCATCACTGCTTTCCGTTTGGACAGGCGACGGCTCCGGTTATCAGATTGCGCAGACGCAGCCGATGAAACTTGCCGCTGTGGAAGGATTGTATGAGGGTGGTACGAATGTGGGTTTGGTAGGAATCGGCATGCTGAATCCCGAAAAGAAGACTTATAATGACGGAAAAGAACCTTTCCTGTTCCGTATTGAGATACCGAGTATGCTTTCTTTCCTTGCCGAGCGTGACGCCAATGCTTATGTTCCGGGAATTACGAATATTATCGAAGGTGGCTATCAACAGAAAGACGGTACGATTGCTCTTTCGGCTGCCGAAAAGATTGAACGGGGTAAAACGGCTATCGGTGCGCTGGCTGCTTACCGTGCTGCGAAGAGTGCCGGGAACGAGGAGGATGCGCAAGTGGCATACAAAGTGTTGCAGGAGAATATTCCTTATTTCGGATACGGATATATTAAGGATGTGAATCAGTTGGTTCCGAATGTTCCTCTGAACTTTTATGCCTTCCGTGTCATGGTGATTCTGGGTGGATATTTCATTCTGTTCTTTATTGTTGTACTGTTCTTTATCTATAAAAAGGATTTAAGCAAAATGCGCTGGATGCATTGGGTGGCTTTACTGACGATTCCTCTGGCTTACATTGCCGGACAAGCCGGTTGGGTGGTTGCCGAATGTGGCCGTCAACCGTGGGCTATCCGGGATCTGCTTCCTACATCGGCGGCTATCTCCAAGTTGGATGTCGGCTCTGTTCAGACTACTTTCTTTATCTTCCTGTTTTTATTTACCGTAATGCTGATTGCGGAAATAGGAATCATGATAAGGGCTATCAAGAAGGGGCCGGAGGTTTAATACCTGGAATCTGATATCAGAGCGTCATACATAATACTTAAAACTTAATACTTAAAATATATGTATATATTTCTACAACAATATTGGTGGCTGATCGTTTCCTTGCTGGGAGCCATACTTGTGTTCTTATTGTTTGTGCAAGGAGGTAATTCGTTATTGTTCTGTCTGGGCAAGACGGAAGAACATCGCAAGATGTTGGTAAATTCTACCGGTCGCAAATGGGAATTTACGTTTACTACATTGGTAACGTTCGGAGGTGCTTTCTTTGCTTCATTTCCTTTATTTTATAGTACCAGTTTCGGCGGAGCTTATTGGCTTTGGATGATTATTCTTTTCAGTTTTGTGTTGCAGGCTGTCAGCTATGAATTTCAGAGTAAGGCAGGCAATCTGTTAGGTAAAAAGACATACCGGACGTTTTTGGTGATTAACGGGGTAGTGGGGCCTTTGTTGCTTGGCGGGGCAGTTGCTACCTTTTTCACCGGTTCTGATTTTTATATCAATAAGGCGAATATGACGGATACCATTATGCCGGTTATCAGTCATTGGGGCAATGGGTGGCATGGACTTGATGCATTGACCAATATCTGGAATGTGATTCTGGGGCTGGCTGTATTTTTCCTCGCTCGTGTGTTGGGCGCACTTTATTTCATTAATAATATAGATGATAAAGAATTGACCGATAAATGCCGTCGTGCCGTACTGAATAATACGGTTTTATTCTTATTATTCTTTCTGGCTTTCGTCATCCGTACATTGGTATCCGACGGTTTTGCCGTAAATCCTGATACGCAGGAGGTTTATATGCAGCCATTCAAGTACTTTACTAACTTTATCGAAATGCCGGTTGTATTAATCCTTTTCCTTATCGGAGTGGTATTGGTTCTCTTTGGAATCGGAAAGACGGTTCTTAAAAAGACTTTTGATAAGGGAATCTGGTTTACGGGCATTGGCACTGTGCTGACGGTTTTATCCCTGTTATTGGTAGCCGGATACAACAATACTGCTTATTATCCGTCTTATACGGATTTGCAAAGTTCATTGACTCTGGCCAATAGCTGTTCCAGCGAATTTACGCTTAAAACAATGGCGTATGTTTCTATTCTTGTTCCGTTCGTTCTTGCCTATATATTCTATGCATGGCGCAGCATCGACCGTCATAAGATTACAGAGAAAGAAATGGATGAGGGAGGGCATTCTTACTAAACGATACGGGTCGGACGTTGATAATGAATCAGGAACGATAATTTTGATTAAAACGATAAACGGTGAACAAGCTTGCGATAGATGCGCAACTTGTTCACCGTTCATTTTTATCGTTCTCCGTCGTTTTATTTATTCACAACGTTTTCCGGTGTTCCGGCAATGTATGCTTGGAGGTTACTGATCGCCATATTCATCAGGCGTTCGCGAGCTTCGGTTGTAGCCCATGCGATATGCGGGGTGATGTAGCAGTTCTTTGCAGTCAGTAACGGATTGTCGGCACGAGGAGGTTCGGTAGAAAGCACGTCTACTCCGGCAGCATAAATCTTCCCGCTGTTCAGTGCGTCTGCCAAGTCTTGTTCGTTGATGAGCGGACCACGGCCTGTATTGATAAGAATAGCGTTCGGCTTCATCATAGCGAGACGGCGGGCGTTCACCAGTTCGTGAGTTTCCGGGGTAAGCGGGCAGTGAAGGCTGACAATATCACATTCGCTGAACAGTTGGTCTAAGTCCATTTTCTTGATTTCCGGCGGCAACTGGAAGTGTGACTTGGAAGTCAGTGCATAAACCTGCATACCGAAACCGATAGCAACACGAGCAGTTGTGTAACCTGTATTTCCCAGTCCGACCAAACCGATTTTCTTGTCTCTCAGTTCCATTAAAGGAGTATCCCAAAAACAGAAATCCTTGTTGTTTGTCCAACGACCTTTGTGGACTTCTTCCGAATGGCGCTGTACTTGTTGGGAGATATTCAGGATATGTGCAAATACCATTTGAGCTACGGAAGCGGTGCTGTATGCGGGAATATTGGTAACAATGATACCGCGTTCTTTGGCAGCAGCCGTATCGACAACGTTGTATCCGGTAGCCAATACACCGATATATTTCAGTTCGGGCAAGGCAGCCATGTGGTCTGCATTGATGATTACCTTGTTAGTCAGAATTACTTCTGCACCGGCTGAACGTTCTAATACTTCTTCGGGGGCGGTACGGTCGTAAATCGTACATTCTCCGAGAGCCTTTAAACCTTCCCAGGATATATCTCCGGGATTGGCGGCAAAGCCGTCTAAAATAACAATTTTCATTTTCTATTTTAGTATTAATAATATGTTATACGTTTCTTGTTGTTTTATTTTGTTTCTGCCATTAGCCTACTTCTTGAATTTGTCTCCCCAGAGCTGTATCATCCGTTCGGCATGTTTCTGTTCGGCAGGATTGTTCTGCGGTTGCCATATCCGTTTGTCTTTCAGTTCATCCGGCAGGAATTGCTGTTTGACGAAATTGCCTTCGTAGCTGTGGGCATATTTATATTCCTGTCCGTACCCTAATTGCTTCATCAGCTTTGTCGGTGCATTGCGCAAGTGCAGGGGGACAGGCAGATTACCCGTAGAACGGACTAATTCCAATGCGTCATTAATAGCGCTATAAGCAGAATTACTTTTGGGACTGGTGGCCAGATAAATGGTCGTTTCGGCCAGAGGAATTCTTCCTTCGGGCCAACCGATTTTCATCAATGTCTCAAAACAGGCGTTGGCAAGAAGTAATGCATTCGGATTAGCCAAACCGATGTCTTCGGCAGCAGAAATAACAAGTCTGCGGGCAATGAAAGCAGGATCTTCACCTCCTTCAACCATACGGGCGAGCCAGTAGATAGCACCGTCGGGATCGCTGCCGCGGATAGACTTGATGAAAGCGGAGATGATGTCATAATGCATTTCCCCGTCTTTGTCATAAGCAAGCGGATTCTGTTGCAGTCGTTCTGTCACCATATCGTCAGTGATGACAACAGTATCGTCAGTGTCCGACTCTACAACGAGTTCCAGTATATTAAGCAACTTGCGTGCGTCTCCACCGGAGAAGCGCAACATAGCTGTGGTTTCTTTCAGTTCAATCTTACGTTCTTTCAGTACCGTGTCTGTACTAATGGCACGTTCCAGAAGTTCCAGCAGATCTTCTTTCTCCAGAGATTTCAGCACATAAAGCTGGCAGCGGGACAAGAGAGGACGAATCACTTCGAACGACGGGTTCTCCGTGGTGGCACCGATAAGTGTCACCGTACCGTTTTCCACTGCTCCCAACAAAGAGTCCTGCTGCGACTTGCTAAACCGATGAATTTCATCGATAAACAGAATCGGGCTGGATTGGGAGAAAAATCGGTTGCTCTTGGCACGGTCTATCACTTCGCGGACATCTTTCACGCCGGAAGTCACTGCACTTAAAGTATAAAACGGAGTTTCCAGTTTGTTGGCGATAATCTGTGCCAGTGTCGTTTTTCCCACTCCGGGAGGTCCCCAGAGAATAAACGAAGAAATGCGTCCTGCGTCAATCATCTTCCGCAGGATAGCGCCCGGTCCCACTAAGTGTTTCTGACCGATATATTCATCCAGAGTTTTTGGCCGTAACCGTTCTGCTAAAGGTTGCATAAGTTTAGAATACCATTAATACCATGAAACGAATACCGTTTTTGTTGATACCCGGATTATCACGGTAAGTGAAACGATGTACATATTCAACGTGCAGCAACTTGAAAATGTTGTAAATGCCGACGCTTGCTTCTACGTAAGGTACTTTCGGGTCCATTACGAAACTGGTGAATTTACCGTCGCGCGTCGGGAAACGGAACAAGTCGGGATTGCTGCTTTTAAACGGATTGTTCTTGTCTGTCAACGTACCCCACAATGCGCGGACACGGAACATTTCTCTCCATTTCAAGTTTTTGAGTAAAGGAATGCGGTTGAACAACTTTCCATTCATATCGTAGGATATGGACATGGAAGCGAAGCGGTCGTTCAGGAATTCCATATTGTTAATCAAACAGAACGTTTCGCGCTGGGTGATATATGACAAGTTGGCTTCCGGCAAAATCAACAGTGGGAAAGGAACGGTATTCCACTCTGCGCCTGCCTTCACGCTGCAGTCAATCTTGCCCCATGAGGCGGGAAGCCAGAAACGTTTCCAGATACTTGCTTCCGTACGGTTGAAATTATATTCTCCTCCCAGCACTCCTTTGAATCCCATGGCATGAGTCAGCGTAAAGACCGGAGCGTCTAAAGATACGGGGACACGGCGTTGTTTTGAGTTGACGAACGACTCTCCCGGTGCATAACGCAATGTCATGCTGGCTTCGGAGGTTGTGACGTCGTGCACGCGTGTCTGCGCAGCGTCATTCCGCAGATATTCCAGTTTCCCGGTCGGCTCGTCGTTACGGTGACGGAGCATGGCTTTTACACCGAATCCGGTAGGCGTTTCCAGTTCATAATTGATAGTCGCGTCGCGCATGTATGACATCTGGTCTACGGTGGTCGTTTTCAGTGACAGGAAGATATTATCCTTGTCAGTAAACAGAAACTTGTCCATTGGAGACATTACATCATAACTATAAGTGGCGGAGATGTAATGTTTGGGAAATTCCCATACCACATAATCACGTTTGTTGAACGAATAAGTCAGCGTTCCGCTATATTTCCAGCGCTTGTCTTTCAGACCGTATGCTCCGTAACCGCTAAGGAACCAGTGCGGATTGAGGTTTGCGGTCGTCATACCACTCAACCGGAAACGGGTTCCGTCGATGTAGTTGCTCGAAATCATGGTGTTGATAGGGCCGATGTCGAACTTGTTCGGGCGGTCTTTGCCGGATGTTTCCACAAAGTTCTCAATCAGGGCTTTTGCACCGAAGATGATGTATTTGAATCCCGGAATCTGTTCGAGACGATTAACGAAAAGGTCCATAGTGCTTTCTTTTTTAGTCAGCGGCACCTGGCGCACGCTTGCCCAGTATTCGTCACTTTTCGAAAGCATATCCGCCTCTTTTATCACCTCTCCTTTCAATCGGAAGAGTCGCGGCTCTATCGGGTCGAACTGATAATTCGTATATTTCGTGGTACGTTCTACTTGTAGTCCTCCTGCCGTTTTGTTGGAACTCCATGAAAGGTCTACGGTCATGTTGTCATCCGACAATACCCAGTTTCCGTTGGGGAGTTGTTCGTATTGTTGCACGATATCCATGCGGTTGACGAAGTTGACTCCGGTCTTTTTTGGCAGGTTCATGGTACATTTCTGAACGGCATATGTAGAATCGTTCAGCACGTATAGATGTCCGGTAAAACCGAAATCCTGTGAGTTTTGCGGAACGAAAGTAAGATGTACACATTCGCGTTTGTCAACCATTAATGTATCCATTAGGTAGTATTTATAAAATGAAATGGCACTACTGCCGATAGGGCTGACAAAGCGTTGTTGCAACAAACGGATATCGTCCTCGTAGATGTTAATATCGGCAAAAACATCCTTTAATACGGTGCCGAGCATATCTCCGGTGTTGAAGAACTCTTCGATACCGTTAGAGTTTTTTCCTTTAATAATGGTCTTTTTGTTCTGAGGGTCTTTGCGGAAGATAGTTTGCGAAGCTGTTTCTTGCACGGAGATAGGAAGAATCAGTTTGTTGGTAGTTTCCGAAACTTCCACCTGATCTTTCAGGAAAGAATATTTCTTATAAATCCCTTTTTCCAGTTTTTCCGGTGTGAGATCGTTGATCGACATTTTCATCTTCTCGTACTTGTCGTACTGGTAGTAATCGTTCACTTCGAGGACTTGTGCCTTTTTGTGTTCGATGACTTTCTTCATAAATTCGACTGCCGGGTTATTCTTGCGGGAGTACTTTTCCTTTTTGGGCTTTACTACTACTTCGTTCAATACGACATTGTCCGGGGCCAGTTGTATGTTGATTGTCTGGTTGCCTGAACCGACTTTCACCGTTTTACTGATATACCCCACTGCGGAGAACACGAGTGTCCCCCCGTTTCTGCGGGTTTCAAGCTTATATTCTCCGTCGATATTGGTGATAGTTCCCATGTCTCTTTTTTCCTGGTAGTAGACAGAGATATACATCAATGGCTCATGGGTTACGGAATCTGTAACCACCCCTTTAATTTGCTGCGCAAAAGCATTTGAACCTGCCAATACGAGTAAGAACAGTATAAGTATTTTGCTATATCGTTGTTTCATAACGTTCGTAGTAGGGCTGCAAAGTTAACAAATAACTCGGATGTTAACAGAATATATAACTTTTTTTACCCATAGTTTTTTGTTATTTGCAAGCTGTTATCGTTTGACAATGAAAGGAATTAGTGGGTGATTCGCCTTTCTATAAATGAGTATCCCGCTTGTTACATTTGGTTTCCCGGCTTGAAACACTTTGTTCCCTCATGAGAAATCTTTGGTTTCGCTATATGAAACCCAAAGTTTCAAGCGTCTGAAACTAAAGTTTCCCATTGATGAAACTATGGTTTCTCATAAGGAAACTTTTAGTTTCCCGGCACGAAACTAAAATTGGTATGCCGGGAAATGATAAAAGGTATATAGGGCGATATTATTTGCCGGTAAGGATCTGTACAATGCGTTCGGCTGTACGTCCGTCCCAGCGTTCGGGAAGCTCACCTCGTTTCCATTCACCTTTCATCAGTGTATCCATTGCCTTGGCAAGTTCGGCAGGGTCTTCACCGACTAATTCGTTAGTCCCCATTCGCCAAGTTTCCGGGTGTTCGGCATACGTATTCAGCGTGATGCAGGGAATGCCCAGGAAAGTAGCTTCTTCGGCCACGTTGCCGGAATCTGTGATGATTCCTTTTGCTTTGTTGATGAGATATCCGAAGAAGAGGTAGTTCTGCGGTGGCATGATATGAAGATTCGGGGCTTCGATGCCTAACTCTTTGATTGCGTTGCGTACATAAGTATGTAAAGGTGCAACGATAGGCGTTCCTGCTGATTTTTCAATGATTGTATTCAAAAGCTGGCGCAGGTTCTCTTTGTCGTTGAGGAGTACGCGGCGGTTGAGAGTGAGCAGGAGATAGTTACCTTCTTTCAGTCCCAATACGGAAAACCAAATCGGTTTGAGTAACCGGTTCCGGTTATAGCGAATCGTATCAATCAAGATATTACCGACATAATATACATTTTCGCTTTCTGTTCCTGTTTGGTTCAGGTTACGGTTGGCAACCATTCCGGCTGTGAACAGATAGTCGGACAATCCGTCCGTAATCATGCGGTTCACTTCTTTCGGCATTTTCATATCGAAAGAACGGGTACCGGCTACGAGGTGGGCAACTTTGATTCCTTGTTTCTTGGCAACGATAGCGCAGCTCATGGTGGCAGTGAGGTCGTCTACCACGAGAACAACGTGTGCCGGGTTTTCAGTCAATTCCTGCTCGAAGGCTACCATGATTCCGGCTGTCAAACTTGTTGGATTACTGCTTTCCACTCCCAAATACACATCGGGAGCCTTCATGTCGAGGTCTGAAAACAGTGAAGCATCCAAACTGGTATCATCTTTTCTACCTGTATATACCAGGCGGTAAGAGATACTTTTACCCAGCGCCCGTGCGGCTTCAATAGCCCGTGTAATGGGTGCTATCTTCATGAAATTGGGGCGTGCCCCGGCAACAATTGTTATTTTCATACTGTTTCTATCAAATTCAGTTTAATTCTTGAAGCAAAAGTACATTTTCTTACGGAATTTATTTGTTACTTTGCAAACAAAATAACAAATATATGCCCACATTCGTTCAAATTCTTGATTTTATAGGCACATTTGCCTTTGCTATTAGTGGTATCCGGCTAGCTTCGGCAAAGCGATTCGACTGGTTCGGAGCTTACGTCGTAGGTCTTGCTACGGCTATTGGTGGTGGTACAATCCGTGATGTTCTGCTCGATGTTACTCCCGGGTGGATGACAGACCCTATTTATTTAATTTGTACAGGCGTAGCATTGCTTTGGGTGATTTGTTTCGGACGCTGGCTGATCCGCCTCAATAATACTTTCTTTATTTTTGACTCGATCGGTCTGGCACTGTTTACTGTTGTAGGTGTAGGCAAGAGCATTGCTTTGGGCTATCCTTTCTGGGTGGCTATCATCATGGGTAGCATTACGGGAGCGGCAGGCGGTGTGATTCGTGATGTCTTTATCAACGAAATCCCGCTAATCTTCAGAAAAGAAATTTATGCAATGGCGTGCGTAGTAGGCGGCATCACTTACTGGCTTTGTCATGTCGCAGGCATGGAGTCGTACGGATGTCAATTGGTTGGCGGTTCGACAGTTTTTCTTGCCCGTATTCTCGCCGTGAAATATCACATCTGCCTGCCTATATTAAAAGGTAGTGACGAAGTGGAGGCAAACGAGAACAAAGAGCAATGACGGAAGGAAGTTGGTTTATTCTTCCTTCACGTCCAGTTCCCCCTGGAAGCTTATGGATTGACGGTTTTGCATATTGACGTCAATACTTGTCGAACCATTTGAATATACTTTCACTCTGAAATCAAACTTATCTTCCGGGTTGCGGGCGGTGAATGTGATTACTGAATTGCCTTTCTTGTCCAGTTTCATGTTATACTCTTTAAGAGGGGCTTTGAAATTGAGTCCATTGCCTCCTCCGTAAGGGATACTGTAAGCCCGACCATAATAAGGTAAATAGGAGATTACCGAATCGTTTCTGATTTCCAGTGAGTATAAACTGGTCAATGGAATAGACCGGCCGCGCATAGGCATGGCGGTATTGACGTCTATCTTATAATTCTCTGAAACAATCAGTTCTTTCACAGCTTCTTTCTTCTGTTCCTTTTTCTCTTTCTTGCTTTGAGCCGAAAGAGTAGGGAGACCAACTAGCAAAGCTAGCAACAGCATAAGGATTTGTTTTTTCATTTTCATGTCAGTTGTATTTAGGTTGATATATATGTATAACAATCAAATATACTAAAAAGTCAGGAACTCCTCTCTTTTCTTTAATGAAAATTAAACAGAAATCCTGACCTTTATCTTATATTTCAGAAGAACTTAGAACTGTTCCAATATCTCAATCCGCTTTTCAATGGGAGGGTGCGTAGCAAACAAACCGCTGAATTTGCTATATAAGTCTTTGGTTTTCTTTTTAGGATTTTGAATAAATAATTGTGCTATGTCTTTCCGTTGCACTGCTTCTATTGCCGGATCGGCGGATATTTTACGCAAGGCACTGGCGAGTGCCAGCGGATTCTTCGTCATTTCCGCCGACCCTGCATCTGCCATATATTCGCGTTTGCGTGAAATGGCAAAACGCATCAGGCTGGCAAAAAGGAAACCGATAGCAGCTATCAGTAAAGCGATAAATATGAAGATGAAAATTCCTCCGCTACCTTTACTATTGCTACGTACACGTATATGTGTAATCGCATAGAAGGTGATTTCTGTCAGCATGGAGAAGATGCCGACAAACACGATAGAGATTATCAGCAAACGTACATCCCGATTGCAGATATGAGTAAGCTCATGCCCGATTACTGCTTCCAGTTCCTCGTCATTCAGCTTCTGGATGATGCCTCTTGAAAGAGTAATAGTGTATGTGCGGTCATTGATACCGCTTGCAAATGCATTCAGTGAATCATCATAAATGATATTTATTTTCGGCATGCTCATGCCTTGAGACATACAGAGGTTTTCTACTAAATTATAAACGCGTTTGTTCTCTTTGCGGTCTAGTGGTTTGGAACATGTGGCAGAATTAATGATACTTGTATTGGCCCAATAGGCAATGAGAAACCAAATTACCACCACTCCTAAAGTATACGGTAGAGAAGAGAGAAAGAAATGATTGACCATAGGCATCATTTCAATCTCCATACTCTTTCCGTATCCGAAGAGAACGAGTAAGTAACAGGACAGATAAAGGAGTGCTGTTACCAAACAAGGAAAAAGTAGTAATAGGAATCCGGAACGTAAGTTGTTCCGGTTCTGTTGTGTTTGGATTCCGACGTATTGCATCGCGTGTTTATTTTTTGCAGTTGGGTGGGACGGTGGTGTTCGGATTAGAAACTAATTTTGGGTGCCTGTTCCAGATTAGCACGTTCGTTCTTTCCCAAATCGAACATAATTTCTCTTTGGAATCCGGTCATTCCCGCAATAATGTTTGAAGGGAATGTCTGAACGGCATTATTATATTCTTTGGTTGCCGAGTTGAAATAACGGCGGACAGCAGCTAACTTATTCTCTACATCGGCAATTTCTTCCTGTAATTGCAGGAAATTCTGGTTTGCTTTCAGGTCGGGATAGGCTTCCAATGTGATTTTCAGTCCTGACAGGGCCGAGGATAGCTGGTTTTCGGCGGCTATCTTTTCGTCGATAGTTCTGGCACTGACCGCACCGTTGCGTGCCTGAATCACCCGGTCGAGAGTTTCTTTCTCGTGTGCGGCATATCCTTTCACGGTGTCTACTAGTTGAGGGATAAGGTCGTGACGTTGTTTCAGTTGCACGTCAATGTCGGCAAATGCGTTTTCACGATTGTTTCTGAGTTTCACCAGGGAGTTGTACATGGATGCGAAAATAATTCCCAATAGTACAATAATACCTACAATAATAAGTATAGTCATAGCCTTTCATTTTATTTAAATATATTAATCAAAAGTAGGCTATTTGTTTTTTTCTGCCAAACAGAACAGAATAAAAATCATTAATTACCACCTGAAATCTATCCAAATGCACCCGAAAACTGTCATTTGATAGAATTAACCCCTAAGAAATGACGAATTTCCCCCTGTCTGGTATTCAAAATACCTTTAAACTTGCATCATCGAGAAAAACGAAATATTAACCATAAAACCCTTAAAGTATGAAAAGTTTAAGTTTCAGAAAAGATTTAATTGGAGTTCAGGAGGAATTGCTTCGTTTTGCGTATAAGTTGACTGCCGATCGTGAAGAGGCGAATGATTTATTGCAAGAAACATCATTAAAAGCATTAGATAATGAGGAAAAATATGTTCCGGACACAAATTTCAAAGGATGGATGTACACAATCATGCGTAACATCTTTATTAATAACTACCGAAAAATAGTACGTGACCAGACTTTCGTCGATCAGACTGATAATTATTATCACTTGAATTTACCGCAGGACTCGGGATTCATGAGTACGGAAGGTGCCTATGACTTGAAAGAAATGCATCGTATTGTCAACGCATTGCCTAAGGAGTATAAGGTGCCTTTTTCTATGCATGTATCCGGATTTAAATACCGTGAGATTGCAGACAAATTGGGCCTTCCTTTGGGAACTGTGAAGAGCCGCATATTTTTTACACGACAACGTTTACAACAGGAATTGAAGGATTTTGTATAAATGGGGATAATACATTCAAACAAGCTTATTGATAATGCAAGGAGCAACGAAGTAGACTTCGGTTGCTCCTTTATTTTTTCTTCTTCTTTATCTCTTTCTTTGCGGCTTTTCCCTCCGGTGGAAACTTGGGGACGAGATTCATAAGCCGTAATATTTGCTTCTGCCGTTTTAATATATACGCCGAAGGTTTCGCCGAGTTAAACCGTATCGGATTCGGGAGAGTGGCGGCGATTAGTGCACATTGACCTTTGGACAGCTTGGCAGCTGTAGTGTTGAACTTATATTTTGCAGCAGCCTGTGCGCCATAAATCCCTTTACCCATTTCGATTGAGTTGAGATAAACTTCCATAATCCGTTCTTTCGGCCAGAATAGTTCTATGAGAAAAGTGAAATAGACTTCCAGGCCTTTCCGCACCCATGAAGATTGTGGCCATAGGAATACATTTTTTGCTGTCTGCTGGCTGATAGTGCTTGCTCCACGTTTCCGTTTCCTTGTTTCATTTTCTTTCATCGCTTTTTTGATTTCCACGAAATCGAATCCGTTGTGTTCGGCAAAACGGTTGTCTTCGGAAGCTATCACTGCCATTGGCAGGCTAGGAGATATCTTATCAAAAGAAACCCACGTGTGCTTCCACGTGGGTTTATCTCCTGAAATGATCTGTTGAACACCTCGAATGACCATTAACGGAGTAATATAAACCGGCATGAATCGATAAATAATGACCGTCAGTAAGGTCGATGTAAAAAAGAGAATCAACAGATTGCGTGTATAACGCAGAATTTTTTTAATTAGAAGCTGCCTGTGCATCTTTAATCATTTGCTCACTTGCGTACATGTACACTTCTACACGACGGTTCTGTTCACGACCTGCGGCTGTATCGTTGCTGGCAACGGGATCGCTTTCACCCATACCTTGCACGCCTTTAATCTGGTTGGTAGAAACACCGCAACTTAATAAGTAACTGGATACACTCTGTGCACGTTCTTGTGACAGGTTCAGGTTCTTTTGCTGGCTTTGTGCGGCAGTACTGTTCTTCCAGCCCTGATTGTCGGTGTATCCATAGATAGATACATCCATATCTCTGTTCTGGTTGAGCACATTGTTGGCGAATTTGCTTAATGCAGATTTAGCAGCAGCACTCAGATTAGCATTACCTGTTGTGAAAAGGATTCCTGAATCGAATGTCACTTTCACGGCTTGCAATCCGTTGTTGTCTGTTATCTGTTCTACTTGTGCGCCTTCAATTTGTTTTGCTTCTGCTGCGGCCTTATCCATTTTTTTACCAATGAGAGCACCTGTTCCTGCACCTACCGCCGTACCGATAGCAGCACCGATAGCAGCGCCTTTACCTTTACCGATAACACCACCTAGGATAGCACCCAATGCAGCACCCGAACCGCCACCAATAGCAGCACCTTTACCAGTGTTATTCATACTTGCACATCCACTGAATATCATGGTTATACTCATAAAGAGAACCATAAATTTCATCTTGTTCATAATGTTGATGTTTTAATTGTTTAATAATAATCTGTTTTTATATTTTAAATAACAACGCAAAGATACATATTATTTGCCAAGGTGATACTTTTTAAGTTAAAATAACTCGCACACTCTTGGCAGAGTGCTGAAAAATGTCGATAAACTGTTACTTTCCGACTACGGACGGGAGGTTCAGGCATTTCTTCCTAATGATGATAAACCAGCTTAGGAGGATAAGTCCTTTGGCAACAGTTGTGACGCTGACTGCCCACCAGATACCTTCTACTCCCATGCCCATTCGTACAAATAGAATGGCAAGCGGGATACGCATATAATTACATCCGATACTGATAATAGCAGGAGGTACGGTACGCCCGATACCATAGAATACTCCTTGCATGGTGATTTCGAGCATCATGAAAAGCTGGGAATACCCGTCAATGCGTAGAAATACACCTCCGGCCTCATAGGCTGCCTGCTCGGGTACGAATATTGAAAAGACTTCGTTTCCGAAGAAGATGAATAGCAGTGTACAGAAAGTTCCGAAGATTCCTGTCATCCATAAGGTGGTATACCATGCTTTGAGCACTCGTTCGGTTCGTCCGGCAGCATAGTTTTGGGCGATAAAAGCACTGAGTGCGGTTGAGAATCCTTGTGAAGTGTTCCAGGTAATTGCTTCGATTTGTCCTCCGGTCGTGAAAGTCATTAAGCCGATGTGGCCGCCTTGCTCAGAGGCGGTACGGCAGAGGAACATATTGACAAATGCAAACAGGGTATTCAATGTGGCTACGGGTAATCCTAGTTTTAGGATACGTCGTGTGTATCTCTTCTTTAATTGAGTGAAGAAAGGAAATCCACCGAGCAGTGAGTCTTTTCGGAAACGTAGTTGGTAGATGAAGATAGAGAAAACAGTAGCTTGTGAAATCCAGGTTGCATAAGCGGCGCCATTGGTCTCCAAACCGAAACCGAAGATGAACAGAGGATCAAGAATGATATTCAAAAGAAGTCCGGCACCACTGATATAGAACGGGATTTTACTTCGTCCTGCGGCATTGTAGATACCTGTAAAGGCGGCGGAAAGGAAAATAAACGGCATTCCGGTAGAGATAATCCGTAGATATTCTATTGCATTGGCGGTAATGTGTACCTCAAGTTCGTAGATACAGATGATGGGTTCTGCAAGGATGAAAAGTAATCCGCCCCAACAGAGAGAAATGATAAGTGCAATCGTAATGTTATGGGAGGCAAAGTGACGGGCATCTTCTTGATTTTGTGCGCCGATAGATTGTCCTACACTGACTTCGGAACCTACCTTATTTAATAGGGAGATAGAACCGGACATCCATGTCAGGATTCCGACAGAACCAATGGCTGCTACGGCTTCACTACCCAGCCGTCCTACCCATGCCATATCCGTGAGACTGTATGCCATTTGGATAAATGACGTAGCCATGATAGGCATTGCTAAATTGAATAGTTGACGATTGATTGGCCCGTGTGTCAGGTTTTTAATTCCTTGCATTTCTTTTTCTATTTAAAAGGAGGCGCAAAGATACATAAATTTACTATCTTCGCACATTAAATCATTCATTAATCAAAGTATACAGATACTATGAAACAGAAATTTTCTATTCTTTTATTCCTGTTGCTTTTATGGTTCACAGGTTCTCAGGCGGTAGCTCAGAATGCTCCGAACCCTTTTGATATTGAACAACCTTCGCTTCGCGTATTTCTTCCGGCGCCGGAATTGGCTACAGGTCGTGCTGTAGTGGCGTGCCCGGGTGGTGGATATTCGCACTTGGCTGTAGACCACGAAGGATATGATTGGGCACCGTATTTCAACAAACAGGGTATCGCATTGATCGTTCTGAAATATCGTATGCCGAATGGTGACCGTACACTTCCTATTTCGGATGCCGAGGCTGCCATGAAGATAGTGCGGGACAGTGCTGATGTATGGAATCTGAATCCGAGAGATATCGGTATCATGGGATCTTCTGCCGGCGGACATCTTGCATCGACAATCGCGACTCATGCCAAACCGGAACTTCGTCCTGATTTCCAGATTCTTTTCTATCCGGTAATTACAATGGATAAGTCGTATACTCACATGGGTTCCCATAACAGCCTTTTGGGTAAGGATGCTTCTGCTGAGTTGGAAAAGGAGTATTCTAATGAGAAGCAAGTGACAAAAGAAACACCGCGTGCTTTTATCGTTTATAGTGATGATGATAAGGCTGTTCCGCCCGCTAATGGAGTGAATTATTATCTGGCTCTGAATAAGAATGGTGTTCCTGCTGTTCTGCATATTTACCCTTCCGGTGGTCATGGTTGGGGAATTCGTGAAGGTTTCCTTTATAAGGATGAGATGTTGAACGAACTGACTTCATGGTTACGTAGTTTCAAAGCTCCCCGTAAGGATGCCGTTCGTGTAGCTTGTATTGGCAATAGTATTACGTATGGAGCACGGATTAAGAATCGTGATCGTGATAGTTATCCTTCTGTTTTAAGTCGTATGCTGGGTGACGGTTATTGGGTAAAGAATTTCGGAGTAAGTGCCCGCACGTTGCTGAATAAGGGTGATCGTCCTTATATGAATGAAAAGGCTTATCAGGATGCATTAGCTTTCAATCCTAATGTTGTGGTTATCAAACTGGGAACAAATGACAGTAAATCGTTTAACTGGAAACATAAAGCCGACTTCACGAAAGATATGCAGACTATGATTGATGCTTTCAAGGCATTGCCTGCCCAACCGAAAATCTATCTCTGTTACCCTTCTAAGGCATACCAAGCTAATGAAAGTATCAACGATGATATTATTTCTAAAGAAATTATTCCGATGATTAAAAAAGTTGCCAAGAAAAACAAGTTGGATATAATTGATCTTTATACGGCAATGGATGGAATACCACAACTCTTTCCGGACAAAATTCATCCGAATGAAGAAGGTGCCAAAATAATGGCAAAAACTGTTTACGAATCAATTAGAAAATAGAAGCATATCTTTTTACTTTGATTATTTAGCCTTCTAAAATGCTGGTAATCATACGAAAAACTATTTAAGCAAATATTTGTAAATGTTATAGCCACTAATACTATAGAAAGTAGGTATTAGTGGCTATTCTTCTTATAATATGCTAAAAAAGTGTCATTTTGAAAGAATGGGAAGCCTGTAATATCTAATTTTGTGCTCGTGAATGTGTTGAAATGATTAATGGATAATGTCTTTACTTCATCAATTATGAGCAAACAACAAGATTTTGTGTTCTTATCAAAGTTAATGGCTAATGCCAATATGGGGTGGTGGGAAGCTAATTTGGCAACGGAATGTTATACCTGTTCCGAATATATATCTGAGATTCTGAATTTGGATGAAACAGGGACTATTAGTTTTGAGGATTTCAATAAACGTATTTTGAATGAAGAACAAGGTCCGACAACGGTTCGCTCTTTCGATGTACAGTCGATGTCGGAAGTCGTTTATTTATTAAAAACCCCAAAAGGGTCAGTTTGGATGCGTAGTAAGATTTGTTTTCGAGAAGTAGATGATAAGGGAAATACGATTGTGTATGGCATTGCAGAAATGCAGGACGGACCGGATACTGCAATAGCTTGTCAGGCTTTACAACGTAGCGAACGGCTTTTACATAATATTTATAAGAATTTGCCTGTTGGCATTGAGTTGTATAATAAGGAGGGAGTATTGGTCGACCTCAATGATAAAGAATTGGATTTGTTTCATGTAGATAGTAAGGAGGAACTTCTAGGCATCAATATTTTCGAGAATCCAGTTTTCCCGGAAGAGATGAAGGAGAGGTTGAGGAATAATGAGGATGCGGACTTTACCTTTCGCTATGATTTCTCAAAGTTAGGAGAATATTATTCGAATAATAAGGCGGAAGGTACAATCGATCTTGTGACTAAAGTAACTACTTTGTATGATGAGAATCATAATCCGGTTAATTATCTGCTGATTAATGCTGATAAAACGGAGACTACGGTTGCTTATAATAAGATTCAGGAATTTGAGGAATTTTTTGAGTTAATAGGTGACTATGCGAAAGTGGGTTATGCTCATTTTAATATTCTAAGCAAGCAGGGACATGCACAGAAAAGTTGGTATAAAAATATAGGAGAAGAGTCTGGAACTCCTTTATCCGAGATTATTGGTACATATAAATCTTTTCATCCTGATGACCGTGATTTGATTCTTCAGTTTTTTGAGGAGGTACAAAAAGGAAATGCTGATAAGTTAAGTCATAAAATACGTGTCTTTAGGGAGAATGGAGAGTGTACATGGACGCATGTTAATCTCTTTGTCAGAAAATATGCACCCCAAGATAAAGTCATAGAATTGATTAGTATTAATTATGATATTACAGATTTGAAACAGATAGAAGAAATGCTCGTTAATGAACGTGATAGAGCTGAAGCTTCAGATCGTTTAAAGTCAGCTTTCTTGGCTAATATGAGTCATGAAATCCGTACTCCGTTGAATGCTATTGTTGGTTTTTCAAGTCTGTTGGCCAGTGCGGAAAATGTAGTGGAAAAGGAGCTTTATAATTCTTTAATTAGTCATAATAACGAACTTTTGCTTAATCTGATCAATGATATCATTGATTTGTCTAAAATTGAAGCCGGATATTTGGAGTTACATCAGAATTGGTTTAATCTTACGGAGCTTCTTGATGAGTGTGTGGCAGAATATGCTCGTCTTCTTCCTTCTGGTGTGGAACTTCTGACCAGTTATCCGGAACATGATGCTTTGGTGGAACTTGATAAGTTGCGTATCAAGCAGATATTGAATAATTTTCTTTCAAATGCTTTGAAGAATACGATTCGTGGATATGTGGAAGTGTTTTATGAAATAGATAAGCATTGCGTTAGAATTGGGGTAAAAGATACCGGTCGTGGTATTCCTCAGAATATGTTGGAGAAGATATTTGAAAGATTTGAAAAAGTGGACTCTTTTGCACAAGGTGTGGGGTTGGGGTTATCTATTTGTAAATCTATTGTCGATAAAATGAACGGACGAATACAAGTATACTCTCAGCTAGGATTGGGCACTACTTTTATTGCAGAGCTACCTTGTCATTCCATATTAGTCAATGAATAAAAAACAATTGATGTTTCTGTGGTTTTATACCTGTTTGCATTTATTCATTCGGATATCTCATTATATAAATTAGCCAGTTTGTTATATGTTCCTCTGTGCAGGCATGATACTACTTTTCGGGCAGGAATTCCCCGAAGAGTAATATCATCTTTCCTCTGTAATAATTTTGCTGATTTAAATCCGATAACCATTCTAATATTTTCTTCAGTCAGATTTTCATAATCAGGATACTTAACAAAAGGAATATCTGTTGTAGCTGCATCTTGTTCTTCAAACAAAGAACTTATTTTCATAAAACTTTCTCTAATAGCCTGTGACATTCTTAGTATATCCGTTTGTTATTCAATAATTAAGGTCGGTTGTTCGGCTTGTGGTATTGGCTACACTGAATTTGGGCTAATAGATAATACCTATTTTCCTGAATATCCTAAAAGTACGACTTATCAACGACGACTTCTACCGCTTGTAATGATGAAATCAAGAGAAAGACAAAGAATAAATCCCTGATAATCATTGATTATCAGGGATTTATTCTTTGTCTAGTGATCCGCCTGGGGTTCACCACTGAATTATATCTAATTGATATATAGATGATTATTAAGTCTTCTTTTTTTAGTCCACCTATTTCACCACAGATTATTTTCTGCGTTTTGCTGTGGGCTCCACAGTGACTTTCAATAGTGATACAAAAATAGCTACTTTTGTTGGAATTTGCAACTGAATTGATAAGTATTTCATTATCAATGCCAAAATGTTTTAGATATTTTACTGCTTTTTGAATTATTGTGTCATTAATTACTTTTTTGCGATCCATTGCTTATACTCATGACCAATAATCTGAATCACGTTTTGAATAAAGAAATGACTCTGTACTGAAAACTCTAAAAAATAAGTGTTAGGAAAAAATGATTAAGATTGAAAGTTACCCTTTCGCTACACTTGTGAGGAATTATAAGAAGTCATTGAAAATGCGGCCGTTCTGCAGCATATTTGTAAGGAAAACGATGCGGCACTTTTCATGCTGCCGGATGATAAGGGGAGAATTGATTGACCTTAATCCCACTGAAATAGAAAGACGGCGTTTGAACAGGCGCATGTGCTTTGTCGAAGAGGAAAAGAAACAAGACATTATTCGATTATGGATATAATATAATCAATCAAAAGGATGCGATTGATTGCTAGGTTATAAAAAGATAGGTTGATGAACACCGATTTGTTATGTAGCGGGGTGAAGTTATAGCTGTCCAAGAACTTCTCCACCGCATAGATATAACTGTCTACCTTGTTGCTGGTGTATTCTTTGGCTATGACATTTTCTTTTCTAGCCGCATTCCCATTTCGTTATTCCAAGTTGGACAACCTTAAAGGTATGTCAGGAAAGTGGATTAACACAACACTTTCCTACGCGTTGATTCCCGTCCTAAATTCCTAGGTGGAACTGAACAGTAAGCAGATGTGGTTCGTGTTCATATTCATATCGCTGAATAGTTACTTGCGCGCATTATTGTTGTTTGCTTCCTGAATGAATTTTGTCTACCTTTCTAGGATGTTAGGTCTTCTACAAGTTTGAGCTATATTTCGCTGTAGATGTTCTATTGATCAAGTTTATAGGTACTCAAGTCAGAATTACCATTATGTAAAGATTTACATAATGGTAATTCTGACTTGAGTTCAGTTATTCTTCGCAAAGTATGGTACCTATATGACTAATTGATATTTAGGAGTTTCAATATTACCGAAATCTCTGTTCCTTGCTATGTATCATAATTTTGTGTAAATAATTTGCAATTTTCTCGTCATTCCATTTGCGTCTACCATACTGATTCTTCTGCTTACTGAGTGCCATTGCTACTAAGGAATACTCGTTAGGAAGAGAGGTTGCGAAAATACCTTTGTCATCGGTATTTATAGAAACATTAAGCCGGTGCGGATTTCCATCTGGTAAATTTTCTTCCAGTTGGTGGAAACGAAGAAGGGGAAGTTCTTCATATTTGGAAAAGGGACCTATCATCACATTAGATGACGGGTTACATTCAATGGCGATACCCTTTTCTTCTATTTCATACATCATACATTCCTGTATTTTGGAAATAATGTCCGGGAACTCCTCCGGTAACTTGCAGGAGCAGGTTTTTGCTCCTATATCCTTTATTTTTGCTGCGAGCTGATAGTCTTGATATATTTTGCCAGCTTCTGTATCATTTCGGGCATTCATACATTTGGGATCACTACAAAATTGTGCTTTCTTCCAGTTTGAGGAATAGTCCATTTTATCAATTCCTTCATTCATTAGATTATCACTCCTCAGATACATACTATTTCTGTAATGAATAAGACTGAAGGTTTTCTTATATCCTATTTGATTATATAATTCTGAGCAGTGGTCTTGGATAAACAGATTCATACGAGGGGGGATCTGAATGTTATATTCCATAGCCTTAAAATATATCCAAACCAGATTGTCCAATAGATATTGACGTGGCATGACTACTGTATGATGTCTTTTCTTATAATATGTAGCTGCATCAACACCTAATGCCAAGGCATGTCCTAACCTGTTTCCTCTTGTGTATTCCATAAAAAGCAATACATCGTCAATGGACCGTAGTCCATCAGCCAGATCATAAAAATCTTCCCCGACATGATAGGTCATATTGCCAAACCCCTGTAACCGAGCATATCTGAATGCTTGTGCAAAAACCTCCGGGCGACAGTTGAACTCTGAACCGGCAACATCGATGCCGGTTATGGAATACAGCGTTTTATTTCTACAAATTTCCAATATCTGACTGATATCCCATTTAAGTTTTGCACGTAAGGTTGAGTGTCTGGGTCGTGAATTTTGATTGTATCCCTTATCTTCCTGTTTAAGGAAATGGACAACAAAACTGATTTTTTCATTTGGGTCGTTTTTTTCTATCGGCTCCCGTTCTTCCTGCAATTGCCGAGGAGAAGCATTAAATAACTTATTAAAACATGGAATCCGGACGATGTCTCTTAGCTCAGGAGGTATGCGTACCTCCAAATAGTCGGCAGTATTAGGACGCAAACTGGATTGTATGGCATAAGGCTGATAGATATTTTTAAAAGCTGTATCAGCAAGTTTGGATTTCCTTGCTTCGTAACGCTTAAAATTCTGAAAGCCGATAAGCCGATTCGTTTGAACTAACTCTCTCCGAAAACGGATTTTAATAAGTTCATATAAGTAGACATAGCCGATGAATGTTTCAAGTTCTGGACTTTTATCACCTCCATAATAACGTCGGAAAAATGTGTAGAGTAGCACCCGTTCTCCCCGATGGATCATGTAAATGGAATCACAATCTTCTTTTTCAATATCAAACTGTTTCTGAATAGCATATTCCGGTTTATTCTCCTTCAAAGCGAATAAAGTTAAAGCTTCTGACCGGAGTGAATCAATATCCGCTTGAATATTTTTGATTTCAATGCTATAAAACATCGGGTCCGTTATAATCCGAAGTACATCAGGCAGGTTCAATTGTTCAAGTTTATACCGTTTGAATAAAAATTGGTACAACTTTACCCGGATTGCTGCCGCAGCAATACATAACTTATGCATTCCACATAAAGAGGTTCCGTTTGCAATAATCACAGGGTTTTCTTGTGTCTCATTCAACAGATTAAACTCATTGCCTCTACCATCTACTTTATTCATCAGACTTAGCCAACTTAGTTCGAAAATGTCCGCCGAAGCTCCCAAATGGGCATGTACATCTGAAAGTCCTTCATTTAAAATTTTGTTTATTCCCCAATTATTATGTGGCAGAATATTCGGCCATGTAAAGAAGTGTCTTTCACAATCACTCTGGATATCTCTATTTGCCAAGAAAGCTGTAATAAACAATTCTTCACCTAAACAAAGGGTTAATTCTCTCCAACGGAACAGATGCTCGAACTGTACCTTAGGCATTTTCTTATCATAATCCAATACCCGTTCAGAAAAATAATCCAAAACAAGGAAGCATTGATTCAGTTTTGAAATTTCTGTCTGTCTGTTGGGATGAGACATCCACTCATCCTGTACCAACTTCTTCAAAGACTCCGCTTCCGAAAAAGTAAAAGAGGTTTCCCGCCATTTCACTAGGTGTGAGAACGGATCCATAAATGAATTCTCTTTTTGTTCTTGGAGTAGTCTGACGACATTCTCTACCGGATAATCGTAAAATAATGCTTTTAATGTTGCCCTTATCAAATCCATGATTAATTATGAATTTTGGATATCTGTTTCTGATGTTATGCTTGTCTCTGGTGTACTAGATATAGAATCCTCATTTACCATTATTTCAGTTGCCACAGTTTCTGTTACAGGGCTACCATCCCGATGTTTTTTTTCTAAATCTTTCAGATATTGCTGGATAATCGGATTTTCCTTTAGAATTTTTATAATATCACTTTTGTTCTTGGTTTCGTCAACGGGGAATAACATTTTCCATTCAGCACGTGGCATTATACCATATATTTCTGGCTGTTTTTCCCTTATTTTGGTTATTATTGTACTGCCTTTTATCGCAGATGTAACTGATTCTAGGAAATCTTTAAACGAATTCATCATAGAATCATTCTCTATTTCTTTGTCATCTAATACAAATATTGAATCAAACAAATCTTCCGGGCACTCTTTCAGAAAGTTGCTTATCGCAGTTAGAAAATCAAACTTTATTGTATATGCATCATTTTCTATTCTATCATAAGTCTTCATTTCTGAACTAATGATAGATTGATAAAATTCACTGATTCGATCCTTGTTCACACTAGGAGTGCGAACATTATAACGTATGCTTTTCATCTGTTCCATCATGGAAGACAGGACTTCTGCATTTCGTATCGTAGAATCGGAAATTAATCTCTTTTCCCAGTAGTCCACTATCTCTACTTTCGGTTCGTCATTCTTTGTGGCTTCTGCTATCATCTGTCTTAATAGGCTCCATTCATGATTTAAGGCAAAATTATATAAACTTTTATCAAATCGGTCATACGTATATTTAATGTTTAACATATTATAGAAAGGAGACAAAACATCGAATACAAAATAGTTCTTTTCTTTATTAAACGGTTTCAAATAATAAGGGATAGAATCTGTCCTTTTGATATCTGCATATGTACCTGCTTCAAACTCTTTTTGCTCAATGGAACGAGTGATTGTAAGCATGAAGAACTCCAGTAATTTGAATTTCTGTTTAAATTCATCTATGGAGTCTTCCGTAATAGAAGCATCGGTTTCGATTTCAGAAATTTTCTTTTTCAAGATATCCATCAATAGTTTTCCTTTGATTACTTTAAAGTCTCTTGGCTGTTTTCCTTGTATCTTGGCAAGTATATCTCCTGGTTCATAGGTGAAGTAGGAACCATTCACAAATCGTTGTAATACGTTTGTTCGTTTAAACCAAGCGTCACTTTTATAGATTTCACCAATACTATTTTTATCATCTTCTTCAGGGTGTAATTCACCTTGTTGCTCTGATATCACATCATAATATTCATACATACGTATGGAATAGAAAGATTTTAGGAAAAATACTAAGAATTTGAGTTGTTCGTCCACATTATTTTGTTCCAAATAGTTCAGAATGACAAAAACATCTCCTATAGATACATTATATGCATAATTGGCTGTATTTAAGATTGGTTTGAATGAATCCGGCAGATTTTCTTGTCTCAGATCTGGAAGATTTCTTAAGTAGGAGACAACCATTTTATTAATAGAATTGGAGTTTTCATTATCTATCAATTTGGATACAAATTGTTGATTCTCTTTGTTTAATTTTTGTATCCACGATTGATAAAAGTAGGATTTGAACTGTTGCTTATTCCTCATATGTAGATCATTACTTTCAAAATCAGGTAGTCTGTATAACATACCAAGTAATTGTCTCAAACTACGCAAGTTATTAGGTACAATAGGAGAAATACTCCCCTTACTGTTGTAGAACAGATAACGTGTTTTGCTGAAAATCAATTGTACTACGGCCTCTTTTACGGAATTATAGTTAGGATTATCGGATTGAGTCTCCTGATCTTTACGTTCATCGTAAATATATAATGGATTATTGCAGAAATCGCTTACTTTCGGCATATTAATACGATTCCCGAATGGAATAAGTTTTGTCACATATTTAGAGGCCATCCCGTTAATATCTATAGTATTGGAAGATGTTTTTAGCTCATTTCCAATGTTTATACTGATTGCATCAATCAACTGGTCTACCTTCAATGAAATGAGTAATATACAATGCTTATTATTAAGATATTTTCTTACCTGTTCTGCCATCTCGTATGCACCGGACATATTCAAATCAAGGTCATCAATGCAAATAACCAGTTTTTTCTTTTTTATGAAATCAAGGTATTGTTTGAACAATTCTTGAATATAATTCTTCAGTGATATACCGGCGGATAAAGCATCCAATTCTTCTAATGGATCATAAAGTTCTCTTTTTTCTTTTTCCAAATGACGCATACATAGTTTGGTTTTATGGAAGTGCTTGACCACTTCATTTTTTTTGTATGGGTCCTGCTCTGAGTGTGTTTTTTCGGTAGTATATCGTTCGAACTGTCCATACAATTGCCCCAATACTAATTCCAGCACATTATGTTTTTGGTCGAAAAATGCCGGGTCGATTACTGGCAGCAATTCCAGTTCTTGAGGGAAAATTTGATGACCAGTTAAAACTTCTTTAACAGTATCATAATTGTCATAATCCAAAATATGCCTGACAGTAGTCATACATGAAGTTTTCCCTTCACCCCGGTCTCCACAAAAAGCAATGATATTGCTTATATTTGTTAATGGATTGTCCATTATCTCTTGAAATAAATCTAATGCCTGTTTGTATTGATCTTTGAATATCGAATCATTATATGTAGAATTTTCTATGATGATTCCATTCTCTTCTCCATTATAAAATTTGATATATTTCATAACTCTATTATTTTATATTAATAATTTCTGTAATTCTTGTGATTCATCTGGGTAATGTGCAAATTAAATAAAATAAATGGTTAAAGCCAAGGAAAGTTTGTCCCTTTTGGACATTATGGAATTTAAATTCTTCAAACTAAGAAAATCGAACTAAAAAACAGTAAATATATGTATGCATCTTTCATGTAAGCAACTATATGTGCCTTTTTGTGAAAACTTTTTAAATCATCCTCATTCTGCATAATTGTAATTATTTAAATTTCCTGTTCTGCACTTTATTATAATCTATGTCTGCGCTTCTTCTTTTTCTTGTGCTTGAAGTGGAAGGCCTGTTCGTGTGTATGAGTGTCTTTCATGAGTACGGAGAAAATGTCAACGGCATTAAGTACGTATGTATTACTCAGACTTTCTGATGATTCACTCAGATAATGACTTTGATCCATGAAAATCCCTCAGATTCTTACGTTGATCCGTAATCTGCCTAAAATGGTGGACTGAGGGAAAAAAGAAATCCCCAATAGTAATTGACTATCAGGGATTTACTTTATTTTTCATCTTGTTTCAGTGATCCGCCTGGGGCTCGAACCCAGGACCCCAACATTAAAAGTGTTGTGCTCTACCTGCTGAGCTAGCGAATCAATCCTTGTTACTTTCTTTCGAAATGCGGGTGCAAAGGTAGAACATTTTTTTATAACTCCAAAGGATTTCAAACATTTTTCTTATCTTTGTGCCATTATCAACAATATACATTATTAATATATGGCTGCTGACGATAAAAAAATTATCTTCTCAATGGTAGGGGTGAGCAAAGCATTCACTCCAAATAAAAATGTGTTGAAAGACATTTACCTGTCATTCTTTTATGGAGCGAAAATCGGTATTATTGGTCTGAATGGTTCCGGTAAGTCAACGTTAATGAAGATTATCGCAGGTTTAGAGAAATCCTATCAGGGAGAAGTGGTCTTCTCTCCGGGGTATTCCGTAGGTTATTTGGCGCAGGAACCCTATCTTGACAACACGAAGACAGTAAAAGAAGTAGTAATGGAAGGTGTGCAACCCATTGTTGACGCACTGACAGAATACGAAGAAATCAATCAAAAATTCGGTTTGCCGGAGTATTACGAAGACCAGAATAAAATGGATGCTCTTTTTACTCGTCAAGGCGAATTGCAAGATATTATTGATGCAACAGATGCATGGAATCTGGATAGTAAACTGGAACGTGCAATGGACGCACTTCGTTGTCCGCCTGAAAATCAGTCTGTGGCAAATCTTTCCGGAGGTGAACGTCGACGGGTAGCTCTTTGTCGTTTGCTGTTGCAGAAACCGGATGTGTTGTTGCTGGACGAGCCTACCAACCATTTGGATGCAGAATCTATCGATTGGTTGGAACAACATCTTCAACAATATGAAGGGACTGTTATTGCCGTAACCCACGACCGTTACTTCCTTGACCACGTTGCCGGCTGGATTCTCGAACTAGATCGTGGTGAAGGTATTCCATGGAAAGGAAACTACTCTTCCTGGCTGGAACAGAAGACGAAACGCATGGAAATGGAGGAAAAAACTGCGAGCAAACGTCGTAAGACGTTGGAGCGCGAGTTGGAATGGGTTCGTATGGCTCCGAAAGCTCGTCAGGCAAAAGGGAAAGCCCGCCTTAATTCATACGACAAGTTGTTGAATGAAGACGTGAAAGAGAAGGAGGAAAAACTGGAAATCTTTATTCCGAATGGTCCTCGTTTAGGTAATAGAGTTATCGAAGCTAAACATGTGGCTAAAGCATACGGTGATAAACTGCTGTTTGACGATTTGAATTTTGTGCTTCCCCCGAATGGCATTGTCGGCGTAATCGGTCCGAATGGTACAGGAAAAACTACACTTTTCCGTTTGATTATGGGACTGGAAACCGTAGATAAGGGTGAATTTGAAGTAGGAGAGACTGTAAAAGTAGCCTATGTCGACCAGCAGCATAAAGACATTGACCCGAACAAGAGTGTTTATCAGGTAATTTCCGGTGGTAATGATTTGCTTCGTATGGGCGGACGTGATATTAATGCACGTGCTTATCTTTCTCGTTTCAATTTCTCCGGAGCCGATCAGGAAAAACTTTGTGGTGTGCTCTCCGGTGGTGAGAGAAATCGTTTGCACCTAGCAATGGCTTTGAAAGAAGAAGGGAACGTGTTGTTGCTCGATGAGCCTACCAATGATATCGACGTAAATACACTGCGTGCTTTGGAAGAAGGTCTGGAAGACTTTGCAGGTTGTGCAGTTGTCATTTCACACGACCGTTGGTTCCTCGATCGTATTTGTACACACATTCTGGCTTTTGAAGGAGACTCCAATGTGTTTTACTTTGAAGGTTCCTATTCGGAGTACGAAGAAAATAAATTGAAGCGTTTAGGGAATGAAGAACCGAAGCGTGTTCGTTATAGAAAGTTAATGACCGACTAGTGTAAAATAATAGATTGAAGCATTTCTAATGCTTTCTGTTTCAAAATAAAAGGCTCTGCAAGTTATGTAGAGCCTTTCTTGTTTTATAACGCAATAAAACGTTTATCTCTCTTAAAATTTTGTAGTATAATTGTAACGTAAGTCTAAATAATATTAATTATATTTGTGCACAGTTTTTAAAAGCAAACAATTAGTATAAACTAATCAATTACATTATGTTAAAAAGAACGCGGTCTTTTTTGGTGCTAGTAATGTTGCTAATGACAGTCACAATGAGTGCACAGGTTACCACAGCCACTATGAGTGGTAAAGTGACAGCACAAGATGAACCGATTATCGGAGCAACTATTGTTGCCATTCACGAGCCTTCAGGAACTCGGTATGGAACTGTGACTAATGTTAGTGGTCAATTCAATTTGCAAGGTATGCGTACTGGTGGACCATACAAGGTAGAAATTTCTTATGTCGGTTATCAGACAGCTATTTACAAAGGAATCAATCTTTTATTAGGAGAGAATTATGTTTTAAATGTTTCTTTAAAAGAGAGTTCTGAACTGTTGGACGAAGTGGTGGTGACTGCTTCTAAAGAAAGTAACATGAAGTCTGATAGGGCAGGTGCTATTATGAATGCTAATCGTGATATGATTAGTAACACCCCAACTATTTCCCGTAGTATTAGCGATATTATGCGTCTTTCTCCACAAGGTGCTGATGTTGGTAATGGTTTTGCAGTCGGTGGTGGCAATTATCGCCAATCATTTGTGACAGTTGACGGTGCTGCTTTCAACAATACATTCGGGTTGGGAGGTAATCTTCCGGCTAACGGCTCTCCAATTTCTTTGGATGCTTTGGAACAGGTTACAGTAGCTGTAACCCCGTTTGATGTTCGTCAGAGCGGTTTTACAGGAGGTGCAATTAATGCAGTAACTCGTTCGGGAGATAACCAATTTCGTGGAACTGCTTATATGTATTTTAATAATGAGAATCTAAAAGGAAGTAAAGTTGATGATTATGAACTTTTACGTTCCAAAGCTCAATATTATACTTATGGTGCAAGCTTCGGTGGTCCGATTATAAAAGATAAATTATTCTTCTTTGTAAATGGAGAATATGAAGATAATGTAACAGCGGGATCAAACTATCGTCCTCGTACTGCACTTGGAGAAAGCTATAGTGGTGGTAATATACATCGCCCTCTCCAAAGTGACATGGATGATATGCGTGGTTTCTTACTAAACAAATATAATTTTGATCCGGGAAAGTATAATGACTATTCAACGGATACCCCTGCTTATCGTGTTATGGCACGTGTTGACTGGAATGCTAATCAAAACAATAAAGTTAGTTTCCGTTTTACCAAGACACATACCAAAGATTCTAACTTCCCTACCAGTTCAGTCAGTCCATTATCTACATCAGCTCTTTATCCGGGAGGAACATCCACTGAAGTCATAGATGGTAAACCTGTTGGTACCATTGCTCCTGGACAGGGACGTACTTCTAAATATGCGCTTAGCTTTTCGAATTCCAACTATTATCAAGTGCGTGATTTTACTTCTGTTGCAGGTGAATGGAACTCTCGTATGGCTCAAGGAGCAATGAATAATATGCTACGTTTTGCATATTCTTATCAAGATGAGCCTCGTTCGTTTGATGGTCCTCTTTTCCCAACAGTTGATATTTTGCAGGATGGTGCTGTATATGCCAATTTTGGTGCAGACCTTTTTACTGCGGGTAATCTGCGTCAGACAAAAGTATTCACCATTACAGATGAGTTTAACTGGAACGTAGGTATTAATAAGTTCATGGCCGGTTTCCAATATGAGCATACAAAGGCTATTAATGGTTATATGCTGGGAGGTGCTGGTTACTATGTTTATTCAAGTTGGAGTGATTTTGTAAATGATGAGACTCCGAAGGCCTTTGCTATAACCCATTCAAATTCACCTGATATGTCTCAATTCCTTGCAGAATTGAAATTCCAACAATATTCTTTATATTTGCAAGATGAGGTTTCTGTTTCAGAAAACTTTAAAGTAACAGGTGGACTTCGTTTTGAACTACCGACTTACCCTTCTTTAAAGAATAATTATAATGAAGAATTTGCCAAATTAGATTTTGGAGGTCAGCATTATTCAACAGACCAACTTCCGGGTGCGAAAGTATCAGTATCTCCACGTGTTGGTTTTAATTGGGATATAACAGGAGATCGTAAGTATGTACTTCGTGGTGGTACAGGTTTGTTTGTTGGACGTATGCCTTTCGTTTGGTTGATTTCTGCTGTCGGAAATTCAGGCGTGGGACAAACTACCTATTATTATACGGATGCTGCTACTGCCCAATATAAACCTCATTTCCATGCAAATCGTGATGAGATTTTGAAGGACTTGTATGGTGGTCAGACGCATTCAAAAGTAGAGCTTCCTAAAGATCCGACAATTATTGATAAAGATTTGAAGATGCCTTCTACTTGGAAGACCTCATTAGCTCTTGATATGAGATTGCCGGGAGATGTTAACTTTACTTTGGAAGGAATTTATAGCCGTGATTATAATCCGGTTGTGATAACTAACCGCGGTTATGAATTGCAAGAGGCAAAATTGACTCTTTCTCCCAATGATGTTCGTGATACTTATAAGATATATAACAGCGGTCGGAATGTTTATCTTTTAGAGAACTGGAAAAAGGGTGCTTATTACTATTCTATTTCAGCGCAATTGCGTAAGAGCTTTGATTTTGGTTTAGATTTATCATTTGCTTATACACATTCAAAATCTCGTTCATATAGTGATGGTATTGGTGACCAGGTAACTTCTGCCTATAAGACTAATACTTATTCGGTAAATGGTATCAATGAACATGAATTGGGTTATGGTACCTATGTAGCTCCTGATCGTATCTTGGCTACAATCGGTTATAAAAAGGAATATGGAAAGCATTTTGCTACTAGCGTTTCTTTGTTGTATGAAGGAATGCAGATGGGATATTCCGGGTCATGGGGATATAGCCGCTACTCGTATACTTTCTCTAGTAATGTTGTTGGTGATGCAGGCGCTAATAGTTTATTGTATATTCCTGCAACACGTGAAGAATTGGATAGCTGGAAGTTTAGTGATGCTGCTTCTTATCCGGCTAAGGAGCAAAGAGATGATTTCTGGAATTATATTAACCAAGATAAATACCTGAAGAATCGCAAAGGTAAGTATGCCGAGAGAGGTGGAGCTGTTATGCCATGGCATCATCAAGTTGATTTTAAATTGAATCAAGATTTCTATTTGAATGTTGGTGGAAAGCGTAACTTGCTGCAAGTAGGAGTTGATATTAAAAACCTTCCTAACTTATTGAACAACAGTTGGGGACTTTATAAGCAGGTAATCAATTCGAGCTTGTTGCAATATAAAAACGGAGAATTTACTATGAATAAGAATGCAGGTGAGACATTGACAAGCACTTATCGTGATTTCCAAAGTTTTAAATCTACTTATTCAGTACAGTTTAGTGTACGTTATATTTTCAATTAAGACAATATAGTATAACTGAAAATTAAAGGAGGTGTGTCAAAATGCGCACCTTCTTTTTTTTAAGCACAAAGCCCCAACTTTCACAAGCTGGGGCTTTGTTATTACCTAAAGATTTTGTATCTTTCCACCGGATTATGATCACTATATTCCCAGTCCGGTGAGAAATAATCCAAACCTTTCAGTTCGGGCGAGTGAAGAATATAGTCAATTCTCAACAGGTGCTTAAAATATTTGAAAGTATACATATATCCGTGTCCGCCGGTCTGAAAGCCGTCTTGCAATTTATCACCTTTCACGGTGTGGTAAACGTAAGAAGAAGGGAGTGAGTTGAAGTCACCGCAGACAAGAGTAGGATAGGGGGAGGCAGACACCAGTTGATTGATAAGATTAGCTTGTACTGCACGTTTCCGGAAGTTCTCATGCAGGCCGTCGGCGAGCGTAAGGGCGGCACGTTTGGCTCTTTGAGAGTTGTCTTGGCGAAGTTCTTTTTCCAGTTTGCGCTTATTGCGGCTCACTTCCGTAGTTTGCAGGTGATTATTAAACAGACGGATCATACGACCGTTGACTTCAATATCACACCAGAGACTACAATTACCGGAGTTGGGATAAATAATCAGATGCTCCTTTTTGATAGAATAACGGCTGAAAACAGCAAGTTGTAAAAGATGTTGTCCTTCGGGAGAAGAAGGAATATAATGATAAGGCCAGTCAGACAACGCAGTACATAGACTGTCGACGCCAAACTCATCATCAATACCGAACTCTTGAAAACAGAGAATGTCCGCTTTCAGATTTCTCATCTGTGCAGCGATCTCCTTACATGAATACCCGGTGTGTTCGCGGTTGAATCCGTCAACGTTGTAAGTGGCTACGGTCAACACTCCGGGAGTATATGCGTTAACTTTGACTGTCGGTTTGGAAGCCGGATCGAGAAGCGGGAATTGGAGAACACAGTTGATGTAACCCCAATTACTGAATATGGCAATTAGCGGAATGAAAACCCAGCATCGCCAACGAATCGTCCAATAAACAGCAGACGCCAGATTGACCAACAAAAGTATCGGTAGTCCCAAACCGATAAAAGGCATAAACTTGAAACTGTCCGGTGAAGCAGTACCGTTAAATGCTCCTGCTATTGTGACACCCGCCAGGATACACGATAAAAGAATAGAGATGTAGTAAAATAGTCTATAAAAGGCTTTCATCTTTCCTTGGTTATGTTTATATCACTCTTGTATTTTATTATTTAATTCTGGAGACAGCCATTTATTGAGCATTTTTTTCAATTCCGACTGCACGATCGGCTTGGATATGAAATCACTACATCCCGCTTCTTTGGCAGCTTTCTGGTCTTGCGGATAAGCGTATGCACTTTGAACAACAATAGGAACGGTGGCAGACAGTTCGCGAATGATTTTCGTAGCTTCCAGTCCGTCCAGATTCGGCATTTTGATATCCATTAAGATGAGGTCAGGTTTCACTTCATCATACATTATGACGGCTTCCATACCGTCGTGTGCATGAACCAACCGATAATTCTTGCCAAGGATAGCATTCAGCAAATCATAGTTACTGTCCGTGTCTTCGGCAATCAAGATGCAGGCTTGTTTCTCAGGAATTTGTTCCTGTGGTGTTTCATTGGAGGGTTGTTCAGTCAGGTCAGAAGGTTGAGAAGACTGCGAAAGTTGTGAGGACTGCGAAGACAGTGAAGATTGCATACCTTCTGTTGTGTCCGCAACCTTCTTTATAATATTATAAGGCAACGTAAAATTAAACGTCGTTCCTACTCCAAATTCAGAGTTGACGGTAATCTTTCCACCCAGTCGTTCAACGATCGACTTACAGATAGACAATCCCAATCCCGTGCCCTGCGCATGATTATTCAGCTTGGCAAAACGTTCGAACACACGTCCCACCTTTTCCGGTTCGATGCCTGTGCCCGTGTCGGTCACATGAAAAACGATTTGGTCGCCGACCCGTTTGTATCCATAACTAATGCTCCCTTCTTTCGTGAATTTGGCGGCATTGCCAATCAAATTAGAAATCACCTGGAACACCCGATTCTTGTCCGTTTCAATCATCAGACTTTCGTCCGAAGGCTCGTGAACGAGGCTCACGCCTACCGGCATACGGAAAATATGAGCGTCGTGTACTTCCCTGCATAAGTTGTGCAGGCTTGTAGGTCCTATGGTAAATTCGATAATTCCCGATTCAATTTTCGAAAGATCAAGAATCTCGTTGATAAGATCCAGCAGGCGACCATTATTAGACTCAACGATACCATAATACGTCTTCCTTTCCTCCTCATCATTACTTTCGGCGATAAGTTGCGAGAAGCCGACAATGGCGTTCAAAGGAGTACGAATCTCGTGACTCATGTTGGCGAGGAAAGCCGATTTTAGCTTGTCGGACATTTCCGCTTTCTCTTTTGACGATTGAAGTTCACGTTTGATCATCTCCAGTTCCGTGATATCCCATTCGATGCTGACGATGATAGGAGAGGACAATTCATCCCCGTCCACCCGGATTTTCCGTTTGTCGAGGATAATCCGGTTACCGTTTTTATCCCTCCCCTCGGTCGTCCAATGCAATCCCTTTCCGGTGGTTGCCACTTGTATATCCTCCTGTCTCTTTTTATCGGCCACTATGGGCGGATAATAGTCAAAGTCATTCTTTCCGATCGACTCACCGACGCAGAGATCACGGTTGTACGACTCACGGTTACGGTAGAGATACCGGAAATCATTATTGATCTCCTTCACCACAATTCCCGCAGGCAGATTATTGATAGTAGTATCCATAATCAAGTTGAGTCGCTTGATTTGCGCCTCATACCGGATTCGTTCGGAAATATCATGTGCAAACGACCAGTAACTTTCTTCTCCGGAATCATTGGTCACATTATACATTGTGCCTTCGTATGCCAGAATATCCCTGTTGATTTTCGAAGGATGATGAGCGATAAAATTGCTGCTTCCGCCGTGCATGATGTCCTTACAACGTTCGTTCCACGCTTTCTGCGTAGGCATATCTGCGGCAATATCATAAATTTTCAGTTTACAGATATCCACATTCTCGCAAATCCCGTGATTGTGGAGAAAACGCCGGTTGGCAAAGATGATCGTACCGTCCTCTCTGGCGGCAAAGATACTCTCCTTGGCGTTGTTGATAGCGTGCGTCAGCGTATTGATATCGTTTCTGCGGCGCTGGATATCGGTGATATTCTGGATATATCCCTCGATCGTAAGGCTGCCGTCCGGGAGTTCCTCACGCAGATAAGCCTGGATACGCATATAATATATCTCTCCGTTCACCTGTACGCGGTAGCTGATACTGTCCGTATTGAACCTCTCCAGATTTCTAAGTTTCCAGTTGATAAACGTCTGCCGGTCTTCTTCAACGATATACTCCCTGTATTTCTCGAAAGAAATGCTTCGTACCGTTTCTTCGCACAACACGCCGGTATGTCCCAGATAATGAAAAACGTTTTCATTCGTATTGTACACCCACTGACCGATTTGCGCCACTTTCTGTATCTCTCGCAGCGTTCGGTTCGCTTGTTCCAGTTGGCGTTTCACGTTGCTTCTTTGGGTGATGTCGCGATACTGGCAGAGCACCATGTCATCATAAGGATGCATGATACATTTAAAATAATAAACATCTTCCTTTAGTACCAGTTTGAAGTTTTTACTGACGCTCTTTTTCCCTTCAAGTACCGATTGGAAGACAGGAACAACCCTTTCCCGCGTATATTCGGGCAGGAGTTCAAATATGTTTTTTCCTAGAAGTATCTCATCCTGTAAGAACCATAGGTCACAATGAGGATCAATGTCTATGCAAACACCATTCTTGTCGACCAACAACATTGTATCGGCTGTCAGTTTCAATATCCTTTGCGCGTTATTTGTATCATGTAATGTTCTGTTCATGTCCATTCGATTAGATGATTAAGACTATTGCATCTTACAAAGATAACAAAAGATTTGATTATTTGTTTTTATTTTTCTGCCCGCTTCGCTTTTTCCCAAGTCCCGCTCCCTCTTTTCTTCTTCAGATAGCGGATTCCTCTCAAGACATTTATATTCATAAAGAGGAAGTAATAGGGGATAAACAGCAATTTATTCTTTATCTGTCTGGTAGACAGATAATATCCCCAGTATCCCAGTCCGTAGAAAAACACCTGTAACACGAACAGGACGCCGTAGAACACAGGCGAGCCGCCCGTCAGCAAAATCGCAACATTCAGCGGGAGAAGTGCGAACAATAGAAAAGGCGTGACAGACCACCTCAACACCCGGTGCGACGTGTACTGAAAACTAAGTACCCCGTAGCGGAAAGGGTTCAGCAATGGGCGAAGCCTGCGGATTGACTGCAATCCTCCGGCAGCGATACGCACCTTCCGTTTTTCCTCCTCGCGCATATCGGCCGAACCGTTTTCAATGGCGTAAGCATTCGTACAATAAGCAATGATATACCCCTTCATCGTGATACGCAGTGAAAGGATGAAATCATCAAGCAACGTGTCCGGCTCCATTGTCTCAAACAATTCCCGCCGCACGGCAAACAGCTCTCCCGCAGCTCCCACCGCCGAATACAACCGTGCATCAAGCGCCTTCAACGTTGATTCATATTTCCAGTAAATACCTTCGCCACCGGCTGCCGCCCCGTCCTTCGCTTGCACGGCAATCCGTTTTTCACCTGCCACGCAGCCCACTTTCGGATTCCGGAAAGCAAGCACAATCTCCCGGATTGCCTCCCGGTTCACCATTGTGTTCGCATCCGTAAAGACCACCAACGGGGTGTCAACCAGTGTCATGCCGCGTGTCATGGCAGCCGTCTTGCCTTGCCGTAGCGGTTGGAAGTGCACCGTTGCCTTTCCTGCCCAGCGAGTTTGCAAACGCTCGTTCGTTCCGTCATCACTGCCGTCCGTCACCCAAACAATGCGCAACTTATCCGCCGGATAATCCAGGTCCAGGCTATTCTCCATTTTCTCGTCCACTACATCTTCCTCGTTGAAAGCAGTGATGAACAGTGTCACTTCCGGCAATTCATCGTTCGATGCAGGTAATGAGTATTTCACCGGTTTCACGAAAAGCTCTTTCAGTTTGACGAGAATATAGAGCACGATTCCGTAGCCCAGATACGTGTAGAACACGACGAACAGGGCAAACCAGAAAATAACTTCGAGACAAAGAGTAAGACTTCCGTTCATAACTATATTATTATTTGTTTTTCGTATCGTTTATATTCGCCTTTTGCCAACCGTTTATTTGATTCGTTTTTTCAGTTCCTCCTTCTTTTCCGGGGTTTTACTAATTCACTTTACCACTTAAAATTAGAAGAAGAGCCATAGAGACAGTATATTACTTATTTTCTTCTTTAAGCCTCATATATTCTTCCAAACTGATTGGAGTATGTCCATGAATCTTATATTTAACCTTGTTTTTTATGATATAAAAGAAAGCATTCCATATCTTTTGTATCTCTTTTATTGCACTTCTGCGTGGATACATCTGTTCTACCATTTGTCGGCTCCACGGTTGGGTGAAGAAAGCAGTATACTTCTCATCGGTCGGGTTGATAATAAATTCTATATCATCTTTCCATTCACACCGGTTCAGCATCAAGTCTCCTTCGGTGAGCCATAACAATTTATAGGTCAGTGATTGATAAGGAAGATAATTGAGAAATAATTCACCATAATTATTTTCATAGTTTCCCGGCATTCTCGACTTCTCAAAAAGAATCAGTTTGTTGTCCAGGTGGAGAATAATCCATTTATGTGATTTCTTGGGGAAAAGAAATTCTCCCAGCAGACTGGGCGTTTCCATATACCCCCTTTTGGCAACTCTGCATTGTTCGCGGATGAACTCGGCAGGATTTTCCGCGTGCTCAAGTACCAGGTTACAAATAACATAATCAAATTCTTTATCTTTAAAGGGGAGAGCTTCTCCGTTCGCATTAATAAACTGCTGATGTGGATAAATCTTCAGATTCCCGCATCTATGGTAGTTAGAGTCTACAAATAAGTCCACAAGCACGTTTGAACGAAACGTAGGGCTGTGTCCCGGCCCCACTTCCAACACCTTGTCTTTCTTGCCTATTTTCAGGTTATCTCTATCGTAAGGAGTACGCGTTATCATAATAGCATTTGTTTTATTTGTTTTTTATCAGATTATTATCTTCGTCTTTATATTCATTTTTCCTGGTAAACATACTGCCTGCTCCTTTGAACGCTTTGACTAGTCTCGTTTTGAAACTATTAAAGAGCGAACCGTCGTTATTTAGAGTGCCATATCCTGTCATGACCCTGGCTTTTCCGGAATGGATAAAGACCAATTTTCCATAAGGCTTCATTGCCAAAGCCAGTGACCCGTCCTCGCCCCGGATAATATCTGTCCGGAAACCGAATTTTCTGCCCAGCTCGGTGTTAAACCCGAATGTCATTCCCCGTACACAAAGTTCCGGACGCTGTATCGACTGAATACGCAAATGAAGATCCCTCAATGCTTCGTACCACCACAGTCCCGTGGCGGAATGGCGTTCATCGGGAATAAAACTCCACAGGCTGAACGTGCAAGCCACTCCCGGCTTCATCAGTTGCTTTACGTGCGTCTTTATATAACGGGAAGGATATATCGTATCAGTATCGATGCAGATATGATACTTTCCTTTAGCCTGATTAAGTCCGCATTGGCGGGCGTGTCCGGGGCCCTTCTTGGTTTCATTGAAATAAGTCACTCCCAGCTGTTGCATCACCGCTTCCGTGCGGTCTGTGGAGTTGTTGTTGACCGCTAAGATTTCTATCGGGAAATCACATTCATTGTCGCAAAGCGACCACAAACAACTCAACAAACGCGTTTCCTCGTTATGGCAAATGAGAACAACCGAAGCCAGCGGTTGCTTGTTTTCGGATAACTTCCGCAACTTTTTCTTCACAAAACCGACCACCTCCGGCGGTGCCGAAGCAAATGGCTGCTCGTAAACCTGCAAATATTTCGAATACCATTTCATAATCAATTCTTTAAAGTGAGGCTTTCAAACAACTGTTTCCATTGTTCGGCAATCTGCTCTATCTTGAAACGTTCCACGTCAATTCGGGCTTGTTGTCCCATTTTCCGGCGTATTTCGTCATTCTCTATCAAGTAACATATCTTTTCTGCCAGCATTTCTATATTTCCGTTTTCTACCAGCAAGCCATTCTTACCGTCGTCAATAATGTCGCGTGGCCCGCACGGGCAAGTGAAAGAAACAGGGGGAACACCGCACGACATCGCTTCGGTAATGACCATTCCGAATCCCTCATAGCGCGAGGAAAGCACAAAGATAGAACTCCGGCAATAGTTCCGGATAATGTCGGGTGTTTGCTCCTCAAGATAAAGCGTATCCAAGTGATATTTGTCTTTTAGGGCAAGAAAATCGCTCCTGTCTCCTCCGCCATATATTCTTAAATTCCAATCAGGATGCTTTTGGGCTACGATTCTCCATGTTTCTATTAATAAGTCGAATCCTTTTTGGTACGCATATCTCCCTACTGCAATAACCTCCTTAGCCGTGCAGTCCGACGTTTGCTCCGGATAGAAAGGCAGCGGGTTGTAGATGACGGTGGTATTATCCAGATAAGATGAGAAATTCTTCCGGTCCTCTTCCGTCAGGATAATAAACTTAGACAATTGTTTTACTTGCCGATCCAACTGCTTCATCCAAAGTCTGGAAAGTCTGCTTTTGATGAATCCGGTATTTTTGGCTTCTGCAAGATCTCTGAAATTCGACTTGTTGACATGGATTTCTCCTATTTTCACGCTGCCGTCGTGGATAGAGTTTATAAAGTTAATTTCCCTTCTGAGCATGGATACGGTGATGTCCGGCCGTATTTCAAACAAACACTTCGTGAGGCGTTTTTTGTATAAACGCTGTTTGCAGGCATAGATGAATAACTTCTTGTACAGAGGTTTGTTCCATAGCTCGTTGAAATTAATATCCAGATGAATCAAATGTACTTTAGGCGATAAGGCGTAAAAAGGTTCCAGCCCTTTGCCGTCTGTCAGGATGATGTATATGTCATATCCTAGTTTCTCGGCAAAATAGTTGGCTTTTATGGTAAGTACCCGTTCCATTCCCCCCGGTATATAAAGCGAAGGAAGGCAATAGACTATTTTAATTTTTTTATTCATCAACCATTGTTTGTTATTTATTGGGGAATACTATTCTAGTGATCCGAATCCGGCTTCTTTGATAACTTTCTGCATTTGCGCCTTCCATGATAGCGGATAGACGGATTCTCTGATCTCAAGCGGCGTCATGGTCAGCGCACGTTGAAATTCGACCAGTCCCATGATGTCAACCGGTGATTCGTCTGCGGGAGCTTTCCATACATACGGTGCGGAGTCGAAATCATCATCATTTTCCGAATAGGTGAACGCTAATCCACGTGCGGCATATTCGCGGTTTTTCAGCGTTTTAATATGAGCTATGCCACTCCGGTGACGCCCTAAACTGCCAATGGCAAAATCTGCTTTTTCAAATTGTGCGTCCAGTTCTTCGCTGTGGAGAGGTCCGTGCAGAATCACGTAAGGCTCCAGATGATTGTCGCGGATGACGGGCAGGATTTCTCCCTGTTCGCGTTCGCCGGTCAGAGGTCCTACGATGTGAAAATAGACTTTGTAATCCGGATTTGTCCGGTAGTATTCGGCCAGTCCGTTAACCAGTCGGTCGAACCCATGCCAGTAGTGCACTTCTGCCACGCCGATTAAGTGCAGTTCATGTGAAGTGTTGTTCCGGTTCTGCTTCAGCGGGATAGCGTCAAAGTCTATTCCGTTGGAGATGCGTATCGTTTTCCCTCCGAAGATCCTGCCGGCATTAGAGAAAGTGACGATACCGTCTAGGATCTTGGCCAACGAATGGCGGAAGCAACGGTCGACGGCCAGACTGAGTTTCATAGACCGGGTGATGTATTCCTGGTCATACGGGTAGGTCGGTATTTCCATGACAACCTTTGCGCCGATACTTTTCAGATGTTTCACCAGCCGCAGCGTGAAAGGGTTGGCGTTGTGGGCCGACCGGATGTAGACAAATTCTATTTTTTCGCGGCGTGCATATTTGATAATGGGGGCGTAGTAGATGCGTTTCCACACTTTCGCTGTGGTTCCTGTCCCGAAATCGGCAATGACTTCGTTGTCTATCATCAAACGGCGTTCGCAATGAGGGGTGATGTCATAATAACACAAGCGGGCATCCACTCCACATTCTTTGAGAGCTTTTACCTGATAATGTATTTTCTTACTAATTCCATTTGCTTTATCGAAGCCATGGAAGATAAGGAACAAGGCTTTCATTCGTTTTTAAAGTCTCTGTATATTGTTTATTCTGTCTTTTTATTTCCCTTTTCTCGTCATGTCGCGCACTTTTCCGATAATGTCAAATTCGTGCGTAGCCTGTATATATCCTCCAAAGATAATAAAACTAATAATACCTTTAGCAATAATTGTCACAAAAATATTCATTCCCTCCATTGCGTACTGCACGGGAATGAGGGCCAACACCATTAATCCGCTTACAGCAAGCGGAGAAATAAGCTGACGTACGAACGGCCGGAGGTTCCGCCGGAAAGTCACCCGGTACATCTGCCAATAACATTGCACGAAGTTGATAGTGAACGTCGTTACGATACAACCCGCTATTGCTGTAAGTGTGCCGAAGTAGAAAATTCCGAGCACTATTCCCGCCACATTGAGAGTAGACGAGAACAGGCCGCAGATGAAAAGGCTCCGTGTGTCACCTGCTGCCTGAAAGATAGAACCCGATGAGGACAATATGATCTGAATTCCTACCGAAAGCGCCAGTATCCGGAATACAGCTACGGAGGGTAACCACTGATTACCGAAAATAATGAGTGTCACTTCTTCCGCAGTGAAAAAGAGCAACACGCTGAGCGGCAGTCCGATGAAGGCGAGGAAGCGGATGATCCGTTCGTAGGACGTTGCCAGTTTCATCTTGTCATCCTGAAAATCACTGAAGATAGGGTGCATCACCGGAGTGACCACTTGTGTGATATTCTGCAAGGGAAGCATCATGAGGCGGTAGGACTTCTCGTAATATCCGAGGTCGGACATTCCCATATGTTTGCCGATCAGCAGTTTGTCTAAATTCCTGCTGAAATAACAGATGACATTGAATAGAAACTGGTAGACGGAATAAGAGAAGATCTTCCGAATGGATGATAGCCCTAACGTCATGCGTAGATGTTGGGGATAGCGGTGGAATGAGATAATATAAATCAATATGCTCGACACGATCGGGGTGATGAGTAAAGCATACAGTCCCGCTCCGCTCAATGCGGCAATGACAGCTCCGGTGCCGGCGGTGATTTGAATGACAAAGCTGCGGATAGCAATGAATTTGAACTCCTTGTTTTTGTAAAACAAGGCTCCCGGCACGATATTGACCGATGCAAAGAACAGGTTGATAGATAACAACTGGCAAAGAGTGCGTAATATAGGGCTGTCGTAATAGGCGGAAATGGGCCATGAGGCTATAAAAAAGAGCAGAGCGACCGCTATGCCTGTCCAAAACGTGAACGAGTAGATGTTGGTCAGGTCGTCTTGGGTGAGAGTCTTGTTCTGTATAATGGCGGGAGACAGTCCCATATCTGTGAAAATGGCGAAAAAAGAAATGATGACCGTAGCAATGGCCACTATTCCGAAATCATCCGGCGAAAGCAGTCGTGCCAGAATACCGGCCACAACCAGTGAGATAATGATTCCGCTGTATTTGGCTATGGCTGTATAGAATACTCCCGAAAAAAGTTGCTGTTTAATATTGTTCGTCACTTTGTTTTTTCTTTAATTAGGTACTCCAGATAACTTTCCCACTGTTTGATAATGGCGGGCAGTTTTATTGATTCGGCTATCTCTAATGATACTTTTCCCATTTGGATTAACCGTTCCGAGGGAAGTTCTGTTATTTTAGTCATGGCTTCCGCCAGTTCTTCTATGTTTCCGTTTGAAAACATGAAGTGGTTGTCTTTCTCCTTGAGGAGTTCTTTTACAAAGGGAAGGTCGGAGGCTATGACAGGAAGGCTGTGGCTCATGGCTTCTGCCAGGACGAGCCCGAATCCTTCCCACCGTGAACTCAGTATATATACGCTTGCCGAGGCGTAATGTTTTTGTATTTGTCGGGTGAAGGGAGAAATTGTTACCCTGTTTTCCAGCTTGTGGCGGGCTATTTGTTTCAGTAATGCAGGTTTCTCAGGGCCTTCACCGACAATTTCCAGTGTCCATTCCTTGTTGTCACGTGCAAAGATAGCAAACGCTTCAATAAGGATGTCAAAACCTTTTGTCAGATGTGACATTCTTCCTACCGAGAGGAAACGTTTGTATGCCGGACTTCCTTCTCCCTCCGGTGTCAACGAAAGGGGGTTGTATATGGCGATAGGAAAGAGGTTCAGCTCTCGTTCGTACAGTCCGCGGTCGTAATTGGTGAGCACGATGATTCCGTCCAGTTTCGTCATTTCATGTCGGAACTGATTTTTCTGCTCATATAGATAGAACCCCGGAGTGTTAAAGAAAGCGTTAAAAGAGGTGTGCATCCAGCCTACTACCCGGCGGGCTTTCAGCCGGTGGCGGATACTGGCCAGTTGGAGTGACAGAAAAGCGTGCACTCCAACGATTATGTCGTAGTTCTCATTGTTTAATTCACCGATGAGAACTTTCCGTTGTGTGTGTGGGAATGAGCTATATCCATACCATTGTGAGGTGATAGGGATTTGTGGTATGATTCTTTTTTTGTATAAATAGCTGTATGTTTTGCAGGGCAAATATTCCCATTTTCCGATAGGGGGGAGGCTGATGTAGCGGAAACGAATATTCCTTTGTCCCAGTTCATACATATTGAGATCTTCTTGTTCCGGTTTGTCCAGGGTCAGTATCGTCACTTCGTGTTTGGCAGAGATTGCTCCGGCTATCACTGCCAAAATACGCTGTACTCCTCCAACACTGAATATAGAGTCACAATAGAAGCATATCTTTATCATTTGGATTTTTTTATTCTTTACTGTTAATAGTGGGCTCAACTCTTTGTCTCAATCAGTTGAATTGATGCCTGTCTGCCAATTCTTCGTAGAGTTCGGCGTATTGTTTCCCAACTTTGTTTATACCCATGTTTCCTATCGCATACGCGTAGTTCGCTTCCCCTTTTCCCCGGGCAGACAGATGTCGTGCCTCTTTCAGTGCTCGGATTATGTCCTGTTTTTTATCGGAACGGAAAACCGGATTACCCGTATTTCTCAATAATTCGCCGATATTCCCGGAATCCGGCCCGATAACGACTTTATGAAAGAGGAAGGCAAGCGGGATATTGGCTGAGTTGAGTTGTCCTTTTCGTTGAATGAATATGACATTTGAAGCGGCCATGTAGTAAGGCAGGTCGCAATTGTCGATTAGTTCGTCATTGGCACCGGCGCGTAGCTTCATCACGCGGTTGAGCAAGGACATGAGCAGGTAGTATCCGGTTTTTGAGGCCCACCGCTTGAGGAAATTTCCGCCGTAATGGTTGTGCCGTGAGAAAGGGTAGAGGCGGGGGGCTAACAGTAACTTTTGTTTTTCGTTCCACGAACGGAAGGCTCCCAACACCATACGTATCTCTTCGCAGTTTCGGAATTCCCCGAAAGCAGTGACGATAAATGCTTCTTGTGGAAGTTGCAGGTATTGCCGTGCACGCTCTACGCTGATGTCCTCTTGGTAAGTATACTGATAGATGTGATGCAGGATGACGGCATTCCGGCTGTCGGGATGTTTGCCGACGAACTCCTCCAGACTGAAACGCCCCATGTGCACCACAACGTCACTTTGCGATTCGATGATGTCGTATGCCCGGCCGATAACTTCGTTGGCGTAATGGGGACGCACATTGTGGCGGGTATAGACAAAATGTGTCCCTCGCGAACGGAAGAACGCGATTCGTTCTTCCAGCCGGCGGACGATGCCGGGGTCGTCGCACATCCGGCCCACCACTTCTTCGGGCCATTGGAAATGGATGATGTCATAGGTCTTGTCCGACTCCCAGAATTCCTTTGTGGAACATCGCACGTCAACACCTGTCATTCGGATAGCATCACACAATACAGGTACGAACAGATTGCCCGCATCTCCGTTTTCTCTAAAGACGATGAGCGCTGTTATCGACGAACCGCTTGTATCTTCACTGTCATTCATGTTTTTCTCTTTTGATATTGATTCGCTTTGCTGTGCTACAAAGGTATGAAAAGATATGATAACTCTCTCTTTTTTCATGCCAAAATTGCTATGAAACGGACAATAAAAAAATGCTGAACGGTTCTGTTTCTTCTATCAGCTTGATAATTTCTTTCGTAAGAGGGATTTTTTTCTCTTTTATATATTGTCCAAAGAAGACACAGACTTGTGTGTATTTGAGGGCACTGATGATACAGGGATTCGGTTGGAACCAACGGTGGAAAGTAGATGTGTCGATATTAAGATGTACACATAAGTCCATGACGGTCAAATGGCACGTCTCAAGTAATTTCTTTATTAACAAAATTTTTTTGTTATAAATCTGATTTACTATTTTGTTCTCTTCTTGCTCCGTTAGCGTGTAGTTACGTTTTTGTTTCATTGTCTGTATAAATAATTAGAATTAATGGTGCAAAGTTCTGATAAAAAAAGATATGTTGTGTTGCGTTTATGCGACATACGGAATAAAAAAAAATATTCACCTTTGCCTCCGTTTCTGTTAGAAGCTGAAATATAGGTAAATAACTACGATAATGAAGAAAGATCAGTATTTTAATTTGGAGGTAAATTTGTTGAATGACGACAATATTGCCGGTATGATGTTGGAGTTGGGAGCGGCAAACGCTCTCGGAGTTTATGTGATGTTGCTGTTGCATTTGCGCACGAAGGACAATTACGAAGCGTCATGCAGACCGCTGCCGTTGAAGGCCTTGGCCAAACGCTATGATGTGGATGTGGATTTGATAGGGAGGATACTCCGCGAGTTCGATCTTTTTGAGGTGGATGAGGAACGCCAAATGTTTCGCGCTCCTTATCTGGACAGGGTGATGAAAACATTGGAGGAAAAATGGCGGATAAATGCCGAAAACGGCAAAAAAGGCGGTCGTCCGAGAAAGACTAAAAAACGCGCTGAAACGCCCGCCGGCAAAGGCGGAAAACCGAATGAAACCCAAGAGAAGAGAGGAGAAGAGAACAAGAGTATTGTTCCTGTTGTGAACAACAGCAGCAATACAGCGGGCGAGGTGCCGGGAGATGCTGCTGTTGCTGCTGCTACGAGTGGGAAGGTGGCTGCTGAGGGTAAGAAAGTGGCTGCTGAGAGGTACAAGGCATCTGTTGAAGGTCGAAAAGCGGTTGCTGCGAGTAAAAAGGCTGTTGGCGGGATGAAGATTGTTTCGGTGGACGAAGCCGGAGAGATTCCGTTGCAGCGAGTACTTCCGTGGGAGAAGTTGGTGGATCAGCTTGCCGCTTCCCGGTCGTACATGGAGTTGGCAGGTCAGCACTCGGGACTGGGGAAGCTGTTTCTCGAGCATCAGCAGCAGGTTATCGAACTTTTCAAACAGCATATTCTGCTCTACGGAAAAGGAGGTGAATTGCTGTTTCTTGAGGATGTCCGACGTTATTTTTCCAACTATGTCGCACCGGGGTCTACTACCTGCCGGATGTTGCGTGAAACGTTATTGTCGGTACTTCAGAAGGCGGGAAGCACAGCCGACAATCGTTTTGAAACTCTTTCAAACGGTCGGAGGATGTACCTGGGACACCTTATCCCGGACGATGCACCGCTGCGTCCGGATGCAGCCGCAGTGTGGGACGATGTGCGGAAGAAGTGGGGACATTAACCCCGGCTGTCAACGGACGTGAGGAGGGGGATCACACCTGTTTAACTCACGCTTTGCACTGGCTTTGCCCACGTTGCACATTGGCTTTGCCCACGCTTCGCGATAGCTTCGCCCACGCTTCGTGATAGCTCCGCGATAGTCCTCCGCTCACACTTTGCATCGTCCTCCGTCCCTACCTCTTTTGGATGCTTGCCTCCTAGTCGATAGTATTCCCATTCCCCTCCTTCGGGGAAGGAGGGGTGGCTGAAAGCCGGGGTGGTAGGTGGATACACAATGCTGATAATAAACGATTTATGCATTCACCTACCACCTCCCCCTACGGGTACTCCTCCTTCCCGGAGGTTGTGTAAAAAGTAAGCATCAAGTGTTCTTTGACATATTGTATTAAAAAGGAAATGCTCTTTATCTCTTTATTTTGGTATT